>CAMWLX010000391.1 GCA_947175225.1 uncultured Porphyromonadaceae bacterium | reverse complement strand
CACCGAGACGAAAGGCAAGCCTTATCGCCTCGATGTTGTCGCGCATGGTCTGCAATTTATTGTACGCCATTGTCGCTCATAAAGATTACGATGCGGCCCACTAACGCATCATAGTTTGTATCCAGTTCCAGTTGGTCTATGCCGATGATTGTGTTATCAAAATCATCAAAAAGGTCAGGGATCTCAGTCAGGACACGAACAGTCCAGTATTCCATAGCTTTTTCAGAATCCAGTCCGAATGTGTCACTGTAATTATCCATAAGGAGATCGGTAACAACATCATATTGGGACAATCCCACGTTACGGAAAAGGATTTCATCGGCAATTTCTAATGCCTCCGTTACGGTTTTACCATATCGACGTTCTTCAAAGAAAATATCTTCGGCATCGGTTACATTCTGGATCACCTGATGAGTTTCAGGGTCAATGATATATTTGTTGGCTATAAGATAGCCTAACAGTCTCGTCATGAAATAGTCGAGGTCGTATCGAATTGTATAGTTGTGTTTTTCTTTCATTGTAATTAGATTTAGGTCATTTTTAGAAGGTGTCTCAAATTCGGGTCTGCCGCAATTCTTAGTTTTTCGTTTTCCACAATCAGTTTCACATCTGCTTTAACCTGCTCGTAGTTACGTTGTATCTCGGCTTTCATTTTGGAGCGGTCAGGGGTATCATCCTCAAAATCTGTCAAAATAGGAATTGGCTTGTACTTGCTTTCTTCTGCCGCTACTTGCTTACTGTCTATGTCAATCTCTGCATGAAAAATTTTTTGCTTGATACGTTCATTGATATTGTCGCAGACCGCACCGACGAACATACCTTGTGTAAGTGTGGATATTTTACTCGGCGGTATAAGAGCATCCATCTGAGTGTTATAGGAATGACTGATGTCTTGCCGGTTGATACTCATAGATTGGCGTTTCTGCAATACTTTTCCGAAGCGGTCAGAAAGTGTTTTTGCTGTGCTACCTACCACTTGCCCCGAAAAAATGTTGCCGACGGTATTCATTACTACCGCTGCTTCAGGTTTGCCATAGTCGCGCTCCAACTGCGAAAAGTCCTGAAAGCCGAGGCAGACGGCTACCTTATTGCTTCGTGCGGTGGCTATGAGATTATCAAGTCCCTTGAAATATATGGTCGGTAACTCATCTATGATTACTCCTGATTTCAGTTTGCCCTTCTTGTTTATGATTTTTACGATGCGCGAATTATAAAGTCCGAGTGCTGCACCGTATATATTCTGTCGGTCAGGGTTGTTGCCGACACAAAGTATTTTAGGCTCATCCGGGTTGTTGATGTCAAGAGTAAAGTCATTGCCGGTCATTACCCAATAGAGTTGTGGGGAGATCATTCTTGACAAAGGTATTTTGGCTGATGCAATCTGTCCTTGCAACTGCTCCGCCGCCCCACCTTGCCAAGCATCAATAAATGGCGACAGATAGTTTTCAAGTTCCGGATATGAGGTCAATATCGGGAATATATCTTCATATCGACGGTTCAATAACTCTATGGCATGGGGAAATGTGCAATGGATACCGTTCTTATAGATTTTGAGGAAGTATATTATGGCGGCAAACAACACAATCGGAGATTCTACAAAGAAGTCGCCCTGCTTTTGCACCCACGTCCTATTAAGGTTCATCATTATTGTGTAGCTGCTTTCATACGCATCAGCAATGTCGGTCAAAAAAGCCGGATGTAACGGGTTGCAACGATGACTGCGCTCCGGGTCATCAAAATTTATAGCGTAAAACTTAGGTTTCTTACCTTTGTACCCGTCCGGGAACAATCTTAAATGATTATAGGCGATTGTGGAAAGGTCTGGCCACTTAAAATCATAGATGTATTGTGAATATCCCTTTTCAATCTGCTGACGGATAAAGGAATTGATAACAGCATACGATTTTCCTGAACCGGGAGTGCCGAGTACAATGCAGGCTCTAAAGGGATTCACCACATTGATCCAGCCTCTGTGCCATTTCTTTTTGTAATAGAATTTTGTTGGCAGATTAACAGAGTATTCGTTGGTCATTTTCTCCGTTTCCTGCTGGAATGATTCATTCTCATCATTGAAGCGGTCATCCATCATATTGTTTTTGAGCATTCGGCTCATCCATATACCACCCAGTAGCATAGATGAATAACCGATTACGGTTGTTATGATATAGACAAACTTCAGCTCCGGCACCATCCACCAATTCAACAGGAACATGACGGCTCCGGCAGAAAGGGCAATAGCAATATGTTTGGTCGTAATCTTCTCGTTTTTTACTCCACGAATACCGAAACACGATATTGCAAGAAGTAAAAGAGCGAATAACTTGGAATTGAAAGTTGTGTTAAATAGTCCGCAAGTGCGGTTAAAATTGCCGCATATTTTGTAGGCAGTGGCATTGAACCATCCGCTTTCAACGGCTTCCACCCTTGTGAACCAATAGATATTGGCTACTACAAGAATAATGCTTACCGCACGCAGAAAGTCCATTATTTTACCAAGAGACCGGAGGTCATCTTCCTGTTGGCTCATATTTCAATTAGAATTTTAATGTAATTTTGAGTGTTTTCATAGTTTCGGACCCCGACGTTTCTTCTTCTTGCGTCGCTGCATAGCCCGATAGAATGCTTCTTCCTCAGCATCGAATGCCGGACCGACACTGAATAATCCGCCGAGATCAGGGATTGCGTCTGTGAAGTATTCGCTTGATTGTCTCCCGACAATCGGATTAGAATTGGTAGTCTGGCGGTTTGTAGAAGCTGTTTTAGATTGCTTACTTGTCTGTGTATTTTGATTATTGCCGGCTAAAGGTATAGTTACGGTAGGAACATTCTCAGGATTATTCTTCCATTGTTCAAGAGCATTTGCAGAGAACTCTTTACCCAGTTTTGACCCGTTGACTGCCGTTGAAGAATCGTGGTCAACGAAAGTCGCTCCATATATGCGTCCTTCATCGGTATATCTGAGAATGAGGTCTATTCCACGAGTTTTAAGTCTGGAAATGAAATCTGCAAAATCTTTTGACTCCGCTCTTACCTCGGAAACCTTCCGCCTTATGGGATGCAAATTTATTGTTTCCTTACACCTTTCAAATCTTCCTTCAACCGCAGTACGACTCGCAAATTTTCCAAGTCTTGACGCCTTGAACGGGTTTGCTATCGGTTCTCCGGTATCATTAAGCGCAAAATATACCAATCCATGATATTCTCTGCCATTTACCCTACCATCTGTCTGCTCACATCTGATATTATATAAGCCCAGTATCGCATTGTACTCTCCCAATGTCTGGAATTTCCAGCGCATACCCACAAGTTTGACGGTATTGGCGAGTTGTCTCTTAATGTCCCCTGTCGGGTCAAGTTTTGTAATGGGTGTGTCCGGCGATATTTTTTCACGCTGCGCTTTGTGTAGATTATACTTTTCTTCCAGTTCGGTAGTTATTTTCTTACTCCGTCGGTAGAGAAAATCTTGATTAAGCCTTTTACCTTCCTCATTGACATTGACCGTTACAATATGGATATGGTGTCGCTCTATGTCCTCATGTTTATACATAACCCACGGCTGATTACCAAAACCGAGACTTTCCAGATACTCCCGTGCCATGATTTCCAAATCTTGATCAGAGAGTTTATCATCCGGATGAGGATTAAGCGAAATATGGAGTACCGGCTTCTTTGTCCGACCCATCTTGGGCATGAAAACCTTGAAGTTCTCCACCATCCCGTTAATACTCACCTTACCGTCGGGAGGAAGTATAATTTTATTGGCTGCAAGAATCCGACCTTTGGCCTCGTTTATTTTCTCGCCGTTATAGCAGATTGCGCCATATAGTGAAGAACCTATTGATATTTTTGCGACCATTGAGCCTCGAATTTTTCTGCGAGAATCTTGACTTCACGCAT
>CAMWLX010000390.1 GCA_947175225.1 uncultured Porphyromonadaceae bacterium | reverse complement strand
CCTACCGGCTTGCGCGTGGATGGGTAGAGGGGCATAACCATCGCCATGAGGAGGCGGTGGCTGAGATAAAGACCGCCCTTATGGAGCTCGACACGCTCATTATGCCCCGCACCCGTCACTCCCTCTATCTCGTCATAGCGGATCAGTATATGCACGCTGCCCGGAAAGACTCGGCAATGGCATATATACATAGGGCTGAAGATCTTGCGCTGGCCAATGATTTCAAGGACTTGCTGTCTACTACCTATTCTGATGCCTCCTTGATATATTCTACTTTTGGGGATACCTTGGTAAGCGACCGGTATCGACGCAGAATGCTTGAGATAAACGACAGCCTGTTTAATCCTAAGGAACTTGGAAAGCTACATGACCTCAATATGTTTTATGAGGTTGATAAATTTGAAAGGCGAATCGAGATCATGGCTGTCAGGGAGAGGATGAGAATCATTATATTGTGGACTGTGGCGATCGCACTGTGTGTGGTGATAATCCTGATGGTGATACTTTTCATACAGAACCGTGACCTCAGGAGGAAAAACCGGACATTGTTTGAGAGGAATGTCTCTGAAATGGAGACAGAGAGACGGATAGCCGACACCCGCAAGAAGAATGTTGAAGCCTCTTCGGAAGATACCTCAGTTAAATATAATACCTCCAGTATATCTGATTCTACCCGAGAAAAAGTATTGAGACGTATTAAGGAAGTATTTGAAGACGAGTCTATATTTTGTCAGGAAGGCTTTTCCCTCAATGATCTCGCTGCGCTGTGCGAGTCGAACTCTCGCTATGTTTCTCAAGTGATAAATGAAAACATGTCTTCTACCTTCACTCAGCTTCTTAACAACGAGAGGGTAAAGATAGCCCGAAAACGCCTGATGGATACGGAACATTACGGACATCTGACGATAGAGGCTATTATCAGCGATTTGGGATGTAAATCCCGTTCTACCTTTTCCAAGACATTCAAACGAATTACAGGTTTAACTCCATCGGAGTTTCAGCGGCTGGCCCGCACTATGCCGACTACGCCTCCTACGGAAGAGATCGATTAACGGGGTACCAAATGATATCCATAAAAATGCTCCGACTCGGATGAGCCGGAGCTTATTAGGGGAAAGGAGTGGAGGGTCAGTCGTTGGATTCGGGGGCGTGGTCGATGAGGTCCATGAAGTCGAGTAATTTTTTAGGGAATATCGCTTACGCGTAGATGGTCAATGGCCTTTCTGATGAATTCGGATTTAAAGATCTGTCCTTTGCGTGTGCTCCATTTCTGCATCTCAGTGCTGACTGTTGATTCCAATGTATTTCGGTCTTCCTGTTTCCAGGCCGATGCCGGACTGAGACGGTGAAGAATGAAATCGACAGTCGACAGTAATTCCAGAGAGTAATTGGAATAAAAAGTCCGTAGCAATGCTTTTGTTTTGTCGCAGATTTCCAAAAAACGGTTATCATTGAATCCCTGTAGATATGCGAATGCTTCCTTCTCTGCATCATCCGTAAGCCATATGAAATCAAACGGTCTGGCCTCAAGCGCTGTCATTCCCTTTATATAGCTTCCGTTGAGGTGATACAGCACATGAGCTACCTTCCCGCCGGAGTATGGCCCATAGATGTATGGTTTGAAATCGATCTTGAAAATATCCTTGGCGCCGAGCCGTTGCATGAAATAAATCAGTTTCTCAGCAGCGAAGACTGAGGCGAATTCTCCAAACCGGCAGATATCCGCCAGCATTATTATGAGCATAGCCCGGGCTGGAGTAAGTCTGATTCTTTCGGATTTCATTTTCTCCGATATCTTCGGTGAAGGCTCGTATATATGTATATCACAATCTAAATCCGCCAATGAATCCTCCATCATTGCTTTCACACGTTGCCACTCCAGACCGCCGTTATGGGAGCCCAGGGCGGGAATGGCTATGGATTTTATTTTTCTTTCCCATATTTCTTTTCTGAGAGCGACAAGTCCTTGGGATATGAAGCTGTATTCTGAGGGGTATCGCCAATGTCTTTTTGTCGGGAAGTTGATTATCGTTTTACGTCCGTATATTTCATTCGCCTCTTCTGTGACGAGCAGTTCTCCAATATTAAGCTTTTTCTCCTTGCAGATCTGCCGGTATATGCGGTAGTTCTCAGGAAAAGCCTCCTTGAATTGCAAGGCGATTCCTTTTCCCATCACACCCACGGTATTGACTGTATTGACTAAAGCATCCGCCTTACTGTCGAATATGTTTCCTATAATGTAATGTATCATACTTAAGTCAGAAATAATAATTTGGTGCGACTTTAATCATCTCCTCAGCTATGCCATATTTAAGCAAAATAGCTTTCGCCTCTTCATTATAAACAACGTATCCTCTGAGATATTTTGCCGGAATATCGGATTTTACCAGCAATTCCGCCTCTTTGCGTCTCTTAAGGTCCAAGTCGGAATCTGAATTCCAGTATCTTGCATAGACATCGTCATAATCGATTATCTTATCTATATCTTTCAAATAGTCCTTTCCGAAGTAATCTGTGAGTGCGTTCAATGCATGTCCGTTCGTGAAGAAACAGTCAAGATTGCTTTCCTTGATGTCATTCAGTCGCAGAACGCAGTATACGATCTTCTCTGCGTTCTGGCGAGTCACTCCGTTGTAGCCGTGTTGTATTACGTAGAGCATCGGTGATCTTGGTCCGAAATAGAAGGGGATACACTCCCGGATACCGATATCTTTAAAAGTATAGTCTTTCCTGATGTCTATTATCTGCGTATCGCCGATGCCTACATAATTGGGATTGCGATTGGGTGAAGCATAAGTTGTAATCCCATATTTTATAATATGGGGTATATTTTCAATATGCGTGATGCGAAATGCGTATCTCAAATGCTTCGTATTCATTTATGGTCGTCATGGTGTATAGCCTATCAATAACCTGATTATAGGTTAGTGGGTAGGGTCGGGACTGCAAAATTAGCAAAAATATCGGAATATCGGCAAAAAAGGTCAGAAAAAGGATGTCCCGATCCGTGGGAATCGGGACAATGTCATAGGGGGTGCGGTATAGAGACGTGCGGGTGGAGGCTGAAAGCCTCCGTTCCACGGCTTGCGCAGCCCTTGGTCAGTCGTTGGATTCGGGGGCGTGGTCGATGAGGTCCATGAAGTCGTCGAGCTTCGGGGTGATTATGATCTCGGTGCGGCGGTTGCGCTGCTTGCCCACTTCGGAGTCATTGTCGGTGATGGGGTTGAACTCGCCGCGTCCGGCTGCCGAGAGACGCTGGGGATTGATGCCGAACTTAGTCTGGAGCACCTGAACGATGGATGAAGCTCGGAGTGCCGAGAGGTCCCAGTTGTTGCGGATGTTTGTCTTGGAGATGGGTACGTTGTCGGTGTTGCCCTCTACGAGCACGTCAAAGTCCTTGTAGTCCTTGAGAATCTTGGCGATCTTGGAAAGAGTCTCCATAGCGCGGTCGCTGACCTCGTAGCTGCCGCTCTTGAAGAGCATGTTATCGGCCAGGGAGATATATACGACACCCTTGAGCACCTTCACGTCGACGTCCTTAAGCTCGTCGTTGCTGAGCGAGCGGGTGAGTCGGTTGGTGAGGGCAATATTGAGCGAGTCAGACTTCGACTTGGCCTCTACGAGCTGCTTGATATATTTGTTGGAGGCGTTGATCTCGTCTACGAGCTTGGCGATGTTGACGCTCCCCTGATTGTTGGCCTCGAGACTCTTGTCGAGGGTATGCTTCAGCTCGCCCATACTCTTGCGGAGTTCGGCGTTGGTGACGTTGGCGGTTTCGAGCTGGGCCGTCATGCTTCGCGACTCGGCGTTGCAGTTTATGAGGGCTTCCTTGGTTGTGCCGTATTCGCTCTGGAGGTCGTCATACTTTGTCTGGAGTTCGGCGTATTTCTTGTTGGAGACGCAGCC
>CAMWLX010000389.1 GCA_947175225.1 uncultured Porphyromonadaceae bacterium | reverse complement strand
ATCTTTCAAGCTGCTTGGTTTTCATATATCGTTTAATTTTTGTGAGCTACTTATCTAAATGTATGATGTCATAAGAATATTGTCAGTCGAATATCTATGGCGGCTAATTATGCATTATACATTGTGACTTGTGTTAGCTTGGACGCAGTCAATTATGCATTGATATATTATGAGATTGGTGATTCAGAGGGTCATAGAGGCATCAGTGACCATAGATGGGAAGCTTTTCAGTGAGATTGGAAATGGACTGATGGTGCTTGTTGGAGTTGCTGAGGGTGATACGGCAGCCGACGTGGAGTGGCTCGCTGCCAAGACGGCGGCGATGAGGATATTCCCGGATGAAAATGGAGTGATGAATAGGTCAGTGGTAGACGTAGATGGCGAGGCGTTGGCTGTCAGCCAATTTACATTAATGGCATCTACGAAGAAGGGCAACCGTCCAAGCTATATTCATGCAGCCGGACATGAGTTGGCAATTCCGATGTATGAGCTTTATTGCCGGCGTCTATCTCAAATTATGGGGAAGGAAGTAAAGACAGGGCAATTTGGAGCCGACATGAAGGTTGGGCTTGTCAACGAGGGTCCCGTTACAATCATAATCGACTCCAAACTGAAGGAGTAAGGCATCTTGGGGAGGCCAAAGTAGTGAGTGCCTTTTGAAAATCGCCTGTAATAGGCGACATCCACGGCGAAGCCAAATCTGCGTTGCCGCCCATCATGATGATGTTTTGGCTAATGCAGTAATTTGGTGGATGAAAGATGACTTGGCCTCGGTATAGGCATCCCGGTTGTGCTTCAAGGCTGGCAGGAGACTTAGTTTAAGTTGTTCGTATTCTTTGGCGAAGTCGGGACGGGATAAGAGAAAGTCTCGGAAATAGATTTCGTCGTTGTCTCCTTTGCGATGGAAGTGGATGTGGAAAACACGCTCTGCGTAGCCTTGTGGAGTATAGCCTTTATTGAAACTTGCGCGATTGGTGGAAGATGACATGCATATATACCCGGATGATTCCATAAGGAGTCGGAGTTTGTCTATGTCAGCATCCGGTGGTATTTCCACAAGGATGTCAATGATTGGTTTTGCTTTTATAGAAGAGATTGCCGTGCTTCCAATATGTGTGATTTCTGTATCATAGCCTGATAATAGAACTGTTAGCGAAGAAATCTCTTCTTTAGCCCAGTTTGCCCATTGCGTATTGTGAGGAACTAATATTATGGGAAAAAGCTCCCATAGCTCCTCTATAGTCATCTCTTTAAGACTTTTCATAAATTAGGAGAGAGTTTGAATATTATGAAGTTTATTGATGGAGTTTAGTTGAAGCCGCCTTATGGTCTTTTGCTTCGGCAGATTCTACAAGAAACACGCTGGCAATGATCAGGATGATGGAAAGGATTTGCCACCATGAAAATTTGTCTTGACCCAAAATATAGCTTACGATAGCTGCCACTATAAGAATCCAGTTAGAATAGAGTGCCACGACGGTTGCCGGGAGTTTCTTAAGTCCTATATCTGTAAGAAGATAACTCAGAGAAGTTGGAAAGAGAAGCACGAATGCCAGAACGAGGAAAGGCGTTGTGAACACTCCTGAAGTCAGTACCGGAGCGAACCATTTGCCACTGATGACAACAGCTACTATTCCGGCAAGAAGACCTCCGGAGAAGGTGTATTTGCTTACAGTGGCATTACTGAGTCGCTTGAGGAATTTCTTTTCAATCACCAGGTAGGCACTGAAAAGGAATGTGGATAGTAGACAGAAAAGATTGCCCAAAAGAGGATTGGATGCCACCTCGCTATGCTTCTGGGTTAGTATGCAAATTAAAGCACCTCCTATCCCTAAGAAAATGCCTATAAGCCTTCCTGTCGAAAGCCGATCAGTACGGAGGATAAGACAAATGATGTAGACTACCGTTGCCTGTAGTGCAATAAAGATAGAGGAGGAGATTGGTGTAGTATACGTAAGGCCGATAAGGAGGGTATACATATACCCGAATACTGCGATGACGCCTGTCAACAGGAGTAAAAGTCGGTCGTGCATTGTGACCTGTTCAGCTTTGTCCGGACGGATCCACCCAAGAATCCAGAAGAAGAGAGATCCAAAACCGAGACGTAGCACCACTCCGGTGAATGCATTCATCCAAGTCGGAAGCAAATATTTAAGGGCATTCTCATTAAGACCGGAGAAAGTCTTGGCTATAAACATGGAGACATTCCCGACTATCCGCCCATGTTTTTCAGCCTCCATAGGGTTTTCCCCCGATCCTTCTGTGATGCCGGAGTCATTGGATTTCGTTTGTTGAGTATCCATATTCAAAAAGGTTATATATCTCAACTTTCGTTTGAGAAAGTTGAGATATTATGGTTTTAAGTCCATTAGTTCGCCTGTGGAAGTATCCATTACGAAGCCCTGTACTTTAATGCCGGTTGGAGGCATTAGGGGATGCCGGGCAATCAGTTCGACAGTTTCTTTTACGGCTTCGTCGGTATCATCGAAACCTTTCAGCCATTCATCGAGGTTAATGCCGCTATTCTTCATGATGGCTATGTGTTCCTCACTCACTCCACGCTCTTTCATAAGATGGAGCATTTCTTCAGCATTCATGCCCTGTACTCCGCAGCCTGTGTGTCCGATTACCATAATTTCATTGACTCCTAATTCGTAGATGGCAACGAGTATGGATCGCATTGTAGAGTCTAATGGGTTGGTGATGGTAGCTCCTGCATTTTTGATCATCTTTACGTCTCCATTGTGTATTCCGAGGGCTGCTGGAAGAAGTTCGACGAGGCGGGTGTCCATACAGGTGACAATAGCTATCTTCTTATCGGGGTATTTGCTTGTAGCAAAACGCTCGTAGCCTTTTTCAGCTACGAATTTCTTGTTGAAATCTTTGAGTTCTTGTATCATTGGTTTAGGAGTTTTGATCGTTTAATGGTTTAAAGATTAAGTTTAAAGTGTTTAAGGGGAGTTAAGGTTTAATCCACTACGTTTGTGGGAGTGCCTTCGAGGAAGTTGGCGACGTTGGCGACTGCTATGTCCATGAGGCGTTGACGTGCTTCGACGGTTGCCCACCCGAGATGAGGTGTAGTATAGCAATTCCGAGCATATAGTAGTGGATTGTCAATTGTAGGAGGTTCGCATGAGAGCACATCTACACCTGCACCTCTTAATGCTCCGCTATTGAGAGCAGTGGCAAGTGCTTGCTCGTCTACAAGTGGACCTCGGCCCGTGTTGATAAGAATAGCTGATGGTTTCATCTTTGCTAAAGTGGAAGCATTTATGAGATGCTTAGTCGTGTCGGTAAGGGGACAATGGAGCGAGAGAATATCGCTTTCTCTAAGTAGCTGATCAAGATTGTCAGCTTTTTTTATTCCGGTCGGAAGTTGGTCGGGAGACTTTGAGGTAAGAACTATAACTTTCATTCCGAATGCAAGTGCAATATGTGCAACTTTACTTCCGATATTGCCGAAGCCTATAATGCCGAAAGTCTTGTCGGCAAGCTCCATAAGTGGAGCATCCCAGTAGCAAAAATCAGGGTTACGGCTCCAGCGCCCTGCACGGTTGTTGTCGGAATAATGCTCCACGCCGTTTGTGATGGCAAGCAAAAGAGAAAATACCATTTGGGCTACCGAGTCAGTACTGTAAGAAGGAATATTTGTCACGATGATGCCTCTTTCTCGAGCAGCTTTTATATCTACGACATTATATCCCGTAGCCAATACTCCGATATATTTCAGGTCGGGAAGTTGATTGATGACTTCTCGATCGATGATTACCTTGTTGGTAAGTAGGATTTCGGCACCCTTCGACCTTTCGACGACTTCGGAAGGCGACGTTCGGTCATAGACAATTACATCTCCAAGTTTTTTAAGATTTGTCCATGAGAGGTCGCCCGGATTCATCCCATATCCGTCTAAGAC
>CAMWLX010000388.1 GCA_947175225.1 uncultured Porphyromonadaceae bacterium | reverse complement strand
CTTTCTTGATGCCCTATGGGACATGCATTTTGATGAGTGCACTCCTATACAAGAGCAGGCAATTCCGGCAGTCGTAGAAGGCCGCGATTTGCTGGCTTGCGCACAAACCGGCACTGGAAAGACCGCAGCATACCTTCTCCCCGTAATAGACATCCTATCTACCTATAAATATCCGCAAGATGCCGTCAACTGCGTGATAATGGCACCCACACGGGAACTCGCCCAGCAGATCGACCAGCAGATGCAAGGATTCTCATATTTCCTCCCTATAAGCAGTATGCCGGTATATGGAGGCACTGATGGACAAACTTACGATCAGCAACGGCGCAGTCTGAAGGCGGGAGCCGACGTAGTAATCGCTACACCAGGCAGGCTCCTCGCCCATCTTTCTATGGGATATGTAGATCTATCTAAGGTATCGTTTTTCATTCTTGATGAAGCAGACAGAATGCTTGATATGGGTTTCTACGATGACATAATGCAGATAGTGGCTCGCCTTCCTAAAGAAAGACAGACTCTCCTCTTCAGCGCTACGATGCCTCCCAAGATACAGCAGCTTGCCAACAGCATTTTAAACGATCCATATGAGATAAAGCTTGCAGTCTCAAAACCGGCTGATAAAATCAAGCAGCAAGCCTATGTGTGCTATGAGATCCAGAAACTTCCCATTCTTTTATCAATATTTAACGCCACGCCTCCTGACAAAGTAATTGTCTTCTCTTCATCCAAACTTAAGGTCAAGGAGCTTGCAAAGGCATTGAAGAATGGACACTTCAAAATCGGAGAAATGCACTCCGACCTTGAGCAAGACAAGCGTGAAGACGTGATTCTTGACTTCAAAAGCGGCAAGATAAATGTTCTCGTAGCTACCGACATAATGTCTCGAGGAATCGATATCGACGACATAGAGCTTGTGGTCAACTACGATGTCCCTCGAGAGGCGGAAGACTACGTACACCGAGTTGGACGCACGGCTCGTGCCGACAGAGAAGGAAATGCCATAACATTCATTTCAGAAAAAGAAATCGGAAAATTTCAACAAATTGAGAAGTTGCTTGAAAAGGATGTAGAGAAAGCAGCCATACCGTCGGAACTCGGAGAAGGGCCTGCCTATGTTTCAAATAAAAACAGAAAACGATCCGGCGGCTCAAAGAGACATTATCGTCACAACGTCAGAAACGCTAAGGACCGACATAAGGCATCTGCCGATAAGGCCAATAATAACAATAGGAAAAAAAGTAAAGACACGAAAAAGGAGGGATAAAGTCCCTCCAAATAGAGAAGTAAAGTTATGGATTATGTAGTCATGAAAGGCTTTATATTAGCCTTATCATAGGATTAATAAGTTTGAGAGTCCTGCGATTTACCTTTACTTTTCATGATTAAAACACTTTAGCGAAAAAAAAGTGAATAAAAACAGTGTTAAATTTTCTTATATCATCTTAAAGTATTAATTTTGCGACTTAAAAGAGAGCTCCTCGCCATCCACTATGAACTTATTGAACTATGAGTCAAAAGCAGAATGAATATAAGACATATAATAACTACGAGTCAATGAGCACAGCCAATCCTGTCAACGGCATTATGTCGGAAGTGGCTCCTGACTTTGATTTCGGAAACATTGTGATCAACGAACGCCGGATGCCGATAGTGCCGGTGAGAAATATCGTTATGTTTCCTTTTATTACAGTGCCTCTTTCAGTGACAGACCCATCTGTTCTTGATGTCCTTGATATGGCTCAAAAAAACAACGAGGCGGTCTTGAGCCTTACAGTCAGGAGCGATAATGAGAAATTGACTTCCAAAGATTTTTATAGAATAGGCGTGGCATGTGTAGTGGCCAGAATTATGGAGATGCCCGATGGCAGCTACACTGCATTCATGGTAGCCGCCAACAGAGTAAAGGCTAACAGAATAACATCTAAGGAAAACGGATTTTTCGCAAGTGTGGAGTTTGTGCCAGAAATTATCCCTGAAAAAGAGGACATGGAGCTTGCAGCTTTGTTCTCATCTGTCAGAGATTCATTTTCTGAAATTCTCGGGCTTTTCAGTGAAGAAGAAACGAAGGAAATTCGTTTTGCCCTCACCCAATTCTCCAGCCCCTTGAAGCTTGTAAACTTTATAATCAGCAATTCACCTCTCACGCTCGAAGACAAGCAGAAACTTCTTGAGGAGTCTGACATAAAGGCAAGATGTTCCTCCCTCCTTCATATGCTCGACACGGCATTCCAGATGCTGCAGCTTAAAGTAGATATCCAAGAGCGAACGAGAGAAGATATCTCCAAGCAGCAACGCGATCAGTTTCTTCAGCAGCAACTACGAGCCATAAAGGAAGAACTTGGAGACAATCCGGAAGAAAGCGATGAGGCTGAACTCACAGCCAAGGCAGAGAAGATGCAATGGAGCAAAGAGATGGAATCTCATTTCATCAAAGAATTGAAGAAACTTGGGCGTTTCATGGCATCGACACCTGAATACGGAATTCAATATACCTATCTTAATACACTCCTATCCCTGCCTTGGGATAAGAAACGTGAAACTCCTGTTGATCTAAATCACGTCGAAGAGATTCTGAATCGGGATCATTTTGGCCTTGATAAGATAAAGGATAGGATATTGGAGCAAGTAGCCGTGATGAAGCTCCGTGGGGATATGAAAGCTCCAATCCTTTGCCTTTACGGCCCTCCCGGAGTAGGAAAGACCTCACTTGGAAAGTCAGTAGCCGAGGCTCTCGGCAGAGAATATGCAAGAATATCACTCGGCGGGCTGCACGACGAAGCTGAAATACGAGGCCATCGACGCACTTATATTGGGGCAATGCCAGGCAGGATCATCGCTGCACTCGAAAAGACTGAAAGCAACAACCCGGTAATCGTACTCGATGAAATCGATAAAATCAGCAAAGATATTAAGGGGGATCCATCTGCGGCTCTGCTTGAAGTGCTCGATCCTGAACAAAATTCTCATTTCCACGATAATTATATAGACGTGGATTACAATCTTTCTGACGTACTCTTTATAGCCACTGCAAACACTCTTGATTCCATATCGGCTCCACTGCTCGACCGCATGGAACTGATAGAAGTATCAGGATATATAATAGAGGAGAAAATTGAGATAGCCAAACGCCATCTTTTGCCGAAGGCACTCGAAGACCTTGGATTCGAAAAGGATGATGTCAAGATATCGGATGATGGAATCCGGCAAATAGTGGAGCATTATACGAGGGAATCGGGAGTAAGAATGCTTGATAAGGCCATAAGAAGACTCTTAAGGCGACTCGCAAGGCTTAAGGCAACCGACCGGCCACTTCCCGAACTGATAGGGGCTGAAGAGGTAAAACAAATTTTGGGCAAAGAAGAACATGTCGGAGAGGTCTATGAGGGTAACGATTTCGTAGGTGTAGTCACTGGTCTTGCATGGACAGCTTCCGGAGGTGAGATTCTATTCATCGAGTCGTCGCTTTCCAAAGGGAAGGGAGAAAAACTGACTCTTACGGGCAATCTTGGAGACGTGATGAAAGAATCCGCTACGATTGCTCTTGAATATGTAAGGGCACACTCTGCTGAATTTGGCATCGACGACAGTATGTTTACTGAATACAATGTCCACATTCATGTGCCGGAAGGAGCTATCCCCAAGGATGGGCCATCAGCCGGAATCACTATGGTGACATCTCTTATCTCGGCATTTACCGGAAAGAAAGTGAGAGAACGAGTCGCAATGACCGGGGAGATGACATTGCGAGGAAAAGTGCTTCCTGTCGGTGGCATCAAGGAGAAAATCCTTGCCGCTAAACGAGCCGGAATCACGGATATTATAATTTCAAAAGAAAATAGCAGAGATATAGACGAAATCGAGCCTATTTACGTTGATGGACTGAAGTTCTTGTATGTCAATAGAATAGATGATGTCATATCATATGCTATAC
>CAMWLX010000387.1 GCA_947175225.1 uncultured Porphyromonadaceae bacterium | reverse complement strand
ACTCTTCTCGGAGCCGACGACAAAGCTGGAATCGCTGAGATTCTGACCGCGGTAGCCCGTCTGCAAGCTAATCCTGACGTAAAGCACGGAAAGATCAGAATCGCCTTTAATCCTGATGAAGAGATTGGAAAAGGAGCTCACAAATTTGATGTAGAGCGTTTCGGTTGCGACTTCGCTTATACCATGGACGGAGGGGCTGTCGGTGAACTCGAATATGAGAACTTCAACGCTGCATCTGCAAAAGTCACCATCAAGGGCCGCAATGTCCATCCCGGCACTGCTAAGCACAAGATGGTCAATTCAATCCGTGTAGCCAACCAATTCATACAGATGCTCCCTCGATGGGAAACTCCTGAGCATACCGAAGGATACGAGGGTTTCTACCATCTTATAGGTATTGAAGGAAGCGTAGAGCAGACTGTCCTCACTTATATTATTCGCGACCACGACCGGACACGTTTTGAAAGCCGCAAGCGCGAGATTGAGCATCTTTGCCGCAAAACCAACATGGAGCATCCGGGTAGCTGCTCAGTTGAGATCAAAGATCAATACTATAATATGAGAGAAAAAATCGAGCCGGTAATGCACATCATAGAAATTGCTGAAAAAGCGATGCGTGAAGCCGGAGTGACACCAAAGGTGCAGCCAATTCGTGGCGGCACAGATGGAGCTCAACTCTCATTTAAGGGTCTCCCCTGCCCCAACATATTTGCAGGAGGCGAAAACATGCACGGACGCTATGAGTTTGTAGCCATCCAGTCGATGGAAAAAGCCACTGATGTTATCTTCAACATTGCCAAGATAGTAGCTGAATAAAAATTCAATCATCTTGTCAACTTGACAACTCGACAACTCTTGAAGAAACTGATAGTAGTAACCGGGCCAACAGCTTCCGGCAAGACCGACTTAGCTGTCAAGCTTGCCCTTGAGCACGACACTGAGATAATCTCAGCCGATTCCCGACAGATCTACAAAGGAATTCCTATAGTCACCGCCGTTCCTGACGAAAGTCAGCGAATGGGGGTGACTCATCATCTTATTGAGACTCTTCCGCTTGATTCCTACTACTCAGCAGCAATGTTTGAAGAAGATGCTCTCAGGATTGCTGCCGAAATATGGAAAAAGAGAGATGTGGCGATTGTATGTGGAGGATCGATGATGTATGTCGATGCCCTTATCTATGGAATAGACCAGCTCCCAACTGTCCCTGACTCCATTCGCATTCCATTGATGGAGGAATGGAAGAAAAAAGGCGACGACTGGCTTCGCGACCGACTTAAGCATCTTGACTCCGACTACTATTCTCAAGTTGATCTCGCCAATATCACAAGTGTGTCACAGGCGGAACAATTATCCAGTGCTTCCGCAACCACATATGCCCCGCTTCGCACAGGCAAAAGAAAAAAACGCGACTTTGATATTGAAAAGATTATAATCGACATGCCAAGAGAGCAACTTTTCGACCGTATCAACCGCCGGGTGCTTGCGATGATAGATCATGGCCTCGTAGATGAAGCTCGCCGTGTGTATCCCCTCCGCCATCTAAACTCTCTTAATACAGTAGGACTAAAAGAGATGTTCGCCTACTTTGACTGCACGATGGACTTCGACACTGCCGTAGCCCGTATTCAAAAAAACACCCGGGTCTACGCCAAAAAACAACTAACATGGATAAAAACAAGATATTAAAATACGCCGCCGTCTTCCTCCTGATAATAGGCATAGCCTATTTCTGGAACAAGCTCTCCCCCGGCGCAATCGATCCCAACTTCGACACTCCTCAAGAGAAAGAAGCTCTCTTCAAACTGAAAGATCTTGACAAGGTGAAATCCGACAAAGTGATGCCATCCATCATCAAGGAATACGAAGGCTTCACAGTCGACTTCAATCCTGAAAATAAAACTCCCAATTATGTAGCATGGATTCTCCAAGGGAATGAAACTGAAGGAGCTATCGGAAGAAGCAATAAATTCTGGACAGACACCGATCTCGATGGCTGCCCGGACACTCGCGACTACTCCCATTCAGGCTATGACCGCGGGCATATGTGTCCGGCAGGCGAACAAAAATGGAGCGATACGGCTATGCATCATAGTTTCGTGATGGCAAATATATGTCCGCAGAAACACGAACTGAATACTGGAGCCTGGAAGACACTTGAAGACAAAGAAAGACTATGGGCAAAACGCGACTCAGCAATCGTAATCATAGCCGGACCTATCTATGACTCATCAGATAAAGAAACCATCGGCAAAAACAAAGTGAGAGTGCCATCAGCCTTCTTCAAGGTCCTTCTTGCTCCCTATGCATCACCCATGCGAGCCATAGGTTTCGTCTATCCGAATATGAAATGCGAAGGCAACATGCAGTCGTATGCAGTCAGTGTAGACGACATAGAGAAAATGACAGGCTTAGACTTCTTCGCCTACCTCCCCGACGACATCGAATCCGACATCGAATCCACCGTCCCCTTCAAAGACTGGAATAAATGAATACAATAACAGCCCCGGCGACTCCAAACGGCAAAGGAGCCCTCGCCATAATCCGACTCTCCGGCCCCGAAGCCATCAGCATCGCCGACTCCGTCTGGAAAGGCACCCCCATAAAAGACGCCAAATCCCACACAGCCCACCTCGGCTATATAATCGACGAATCTAACAACATCCTCGACCAGGCAGTAGCCACCATCTTCCTTGGTCCCAACTCCTTCAACGGAGAAGACATAGTTGAATTCACACTCCACGGATCCCCTTGGATTGTCCGCGAAGTCACCAACCTGCTCCTCCGCAAAGGCGCACGGGGAGCCGAATCCGGAGAATTCTCACGTCGAGCATTCCTCAACGGACGCATGGACCTCGCCTCCGCTGAAGGCGTAGCCGACCTCATAGCATCCTCCTCCAAAGCTGCCCACCGCCTCGCCATGCAGCAGACTCGCGGAGCCTTCTCAAAGGAATTCAACGATCTCCGCGACAAACTAATAGAACTCGCATCCCTTCTCGAACTCGAACTTGACTTCTCAGAAGAAGACGTAGAGTTTGCCGACCGCTCACGCCTCATCGACATCGCCACACTCCTGCTCCTCAAAATCGACCGTCTCACCAACTCTTACGCCACAGGCCGCGCCATAAAAGAAGGAGTACCCGTAGTCATTGCCGGAATGCCAAATGTAGGCAAATCCACCCTTCTCAACGCCTTGCTCCAAGAAGACAAAGCAATAGTTTCAGACATCCCTGGCACAACACGCGACATCATAGAAGACACCTGCGAAATCGACGGAGTACTCTTCCGCTTCATCGACACCGCTGGACTCCGCGAATCATCCGATAAAATCGAAAATATCGGAATCGAACGTGCCCGCCGCCGCCTCAACCAAGCATCCATCGTACTCTGGTTAATAGACCCGCTCTCCCCGCTCAGCGACCAGATAACGGAGATGAACACCACCCTCAAAGACCTGTCAGCCGACCAGAAAATCATTCCCGTAATCACCAAGACCTCCGCCCCCGGCATGTCAGAAACCTCAATCGAAGGCATACAAAAATACCTCGAAGCAGTCTTCGCATCCGAAAGGCTCTCCAACGACATCCTTAACATAGTAAAAATCTCAGCGACAGAGGGAACAGGACTCGACACACTAAGCGACGCCTTGAAGAAAGCCTCGACCGGCGACTACGACCCCGAGAAAGAACTCCTCCTGACCAACGCCCGCCACTACAGCGACCTCCTCAGAGCCGGGGAAGCCCTTCGACGCGCCCTAACCCAAATGCAAACCGGCTCCTCAGCCGACTTCATAGCCATGGACATCCGCGAAGCCACCACCGCCCTAACCTCCCTAACCGGCGCCATCACCACCCCCGACCTCCTAAACTCCATCTTCTCCCACTTCTGCATCGGCAAGTAAACCGCAGTTAAAGACAGGTAACTATAAGTTGAAATA
>CAMWLX010000386.1 GCA_947175225.1 uncultured Porphyromonadaceae bacterium | reverse complement strand
CAATGAGTCGAAACGCATTATCACGGCATAGAGCATCACTACCAGATGAATCCAGCAGTTGAAGCGTTTGGTATACCTTTCTCCTCCGTTTTCACGGCTGTAAGCAAGAATTTTTGACTTATCAAGCAATTTTATCACTTGGGCATACAGCGACTGTCCGATAAATTGACTAATTTTGCCTATGGTTTTCTATGTTTGTTTGGTTACTACAAAGATAACCTTAATGGCTAATTTCACAAATGGTGCCAGCCCTTAATTTCGGATGCGCTCAAAAAGTTTTATCGTACAGCAATAAAAATTATAGTAATTTTGTGCTATGGAAAATAAAATTAAGACTCTCTATATTCTTTCTATAGCCGCTATACTTGCCTTCCTCGCGATGCAGGCTTACTGGCTTTATACCCGCTATGAGTATTCTCTTAAAGATTACGAAGACAGGGCTGAGATTGCTGTGGCAAATGCGCTGATCGAATATGATAGGGCAAGGTCGAGAAAATCATCGATCCAAAGCGATACGTTTAGAGTCATGTCTTCTTTCAATATGAACCACGATATAGACTCCTTAGGCAAACCGATACGCAAGGTCACAGTGTCTACAAAAATCATCAGAGGAAAAGACTTATTAAGAATCAAAGGGGACCGGAAACTCACACCAAAAGAAATGACAGCTCTTGAGAAGATAATTTTGGATAGCATAGAAAAAACTGAAACCAAACGTGCTACCTTGGATGTCACGAGTGCTCCTTCTGATGGCGCAGCATGGAGCTCAATGAAGAATTTTGAACTTGAAGTCCAGTCTCCATTCACAGTGGAGGGTATCGATTCAATTTTGAAAAAAGAAAACATCATAGCAGATGTCTCCTTATTAGTGACCGACAGCATGTCGTGGAAACCAATTTCAACCAGACATTCTTCCCTTATTCATCCACGAATAAAGATTACGACACATTACTCAGAGCTTGAACACAAGGCAGTGGTGACAGATTGCAGAATACCTGTATCAGAAATAATAAAGGAGATGGGGTGGACTCTTTTATTGGCATTTATACTATCTTTATTCTTGATACTCTGCCTTGCATGGCAAATAAAGACCATCGTAAAACTCACTCGACTTGACAAGATGCGCAACTCATTTATCACTACAATGATACATGAGTTGAAACGTCCTATCACAACATTGAAGATGTGTGTATCAGGAATTGACAATGAAAGGATGATGGAAGACCCCCAATTAAGGCATGAGATGGCAAGTGAGACTCGAATAGCCCTTGACAACTTGGCTGCATATTTTTCCAAACTTCGTGATATCACATTCAATAATGTGGAGCAGATACCGCTTTATATTTCTTCTTTCAATCTTGCCAATCTGGTGGATGAAGTAACACATTCTATAACCTTGCCAAGCAATAAGCACGTCAAATTTGAAAATCAGATTCCTGAAGATCTCGAGATCTCTGCCGATCGAACGCATATGACAAATATAATAATCAACCTGATTGAAAACGCAATAAAGTATTCAGGAGAGAATGTCACTGTCGTTATAAGCACAGAATCAACAGCCGATGGAATCGGCATTAAGATTGCCGACAACGGCAATGGAATACCTGCTTCCAGCCAAAACAAAATATTTGATAGATTTTATAGAGGAAACGCTTCTTCTACAGATATTCCCGGGATGGGACTTGGATTAGCATACGTCAAACTCCTTGTTGACGCTCATGGAGGTGACATTTCAGTTGAAAGCACTGAGAACATTGGCTCAACATTTACCATAAACCTGCCGCAATGAAAAAGATTCTATTAGTTGATGACGACATAAAGAACTCGATGCTGCTTAAACGCTTCATAGAGGCAGAAGGGTATGAAGTGACATACGCCCACAATGGGAAAGTGGGACTTGAATTATACAAAGAAATACGCCCCGATTTGATTCTTCTTGACATAAATATGCCTGAAATGAATGGATTTCAGGTGGCTCAGACCATACGCGAGAGCGACCGACGGGTGATCATCTTCTTTCTGACCGACCGCACAGACAAAGTAGACCGTCTATATGGATTCAAACTTAAAGGAAACGACTATATTCCCAAGCCCTTTTATCCGGAAGAGTTGATAGCAAAGATCAATGAGAGATTTGAGAGCGCAATCACATCGCAAGATATTGACTACCAATTAGGCAAAACATTATTCCGTCCCAATCTCGCATCATTGACCTTCAACGGAGAGACCAATACCCTATCAGTGCGTCAGACTGAAATTCTATCTATCCTTGCGCAGAATATAGGCAAAGTAGTAGACAGAGACACAATCCTCAATGCCGTATGGGGAGACAGCAGCTACGCCAACTCCCTCGCCCTAAATGTACAGATCACATATATCAGAAAGCTTTTGGCAGATCCGTCAGTTTCTATCACTTCACTCAAGAAGAAAGGGTATATCCTCTCCGTCAACTAAGGGACCGCCAATTCCAGCTCATACATTTCCTTCGACTCAGCTATCAATATCAACATATTATTCATCATGTTTTTTAATACTGAACCCTGATACAACTGATTTAATGGCTCTGGCGAATTTATCTTTTTTCTTATATGTTGGCGGGAGTGGCATACGTCCATTTCCTACCCTGACATCAATCTCCATTCCAAGACGTCGCTGGTCGTGATCAATAGCATTTACACGAGCTATCAGATCGTTGATTACAGAGTCTCTGGGCATCTTCTCAGATTGAAGGACAAGGCTTGCCTCCTCAAGCGCAAACAGCTGATCTTTCTCCATCCTTTTAGCATCCTTGACAGTCAAATATTCACGGTCTGCTATCACAAGATCGACATATGTAGTGATATAAAGAATATTATCGTAGCGAGTTTTGAAACGAAACATCTCATGTCCTCGACCCATAGATTCTATATAACAAGACATTCGATCGATATTCTGCGGTTTAACAGAAAAAGTGTCGCAGTCTGAGTATTCAAAAGTCAGAAGCAAACGTTTGAAATCAAGGTCTC
Organism: uncultured Porphyromonadaceae bacterium; assembly: GCA_947175225.1. GTDB lineage: Bacteria > Bacteroidota > Bacteroidia > Bacteroidales > Muribaculaceae > Lepagella. The sequence goes on along the minus strand of CAMWLX010000386.1, from coordinate 933 downwards.
GCCATAATCTGCTGTTCAAGCGTGGTGCCCACTTGCCACGAAGTGTGTCAGCAAGCACATCGACATCCACCCGAATCTTAGTACTATCCCTCCGCCATACCTCAGCAGACGAGTACTTGCCCATAATAGTATCAGATATCTGTCGATTTCTGACTATCATCTTAGGTTGATTCACTCTTGGAGGCAACGAAAGCCAATCAGACCATGAGAAATGATGGTTGATCCGATCTGATACACTGTCGCGACCCCATGCATCAGTAAACTTATAGTAGGATTTAGATTTTAATATCCGAGGATCTGTCCATCCCTTAAAATGCTTTTCCTTTTCCGCAGGAATCATGAAATCGACCCACTTCTCTCTATAGAGCATTACAGTATCAAAAGATGAAGACATTGAGGAAATTTCTCTTAAATATCCCGTAAGATGCAATATGGGGCGCCTCCTTGTATCTACTTTCACTTCAGGAAGGTCGTAGGCCATGCGCGTCATTTCAATGACCGTGTCTCCCGGAGAAGACACCTTTTTGTCGGAATATCCAAGACTACGCAATGTAAGAGGATAAGCACCGGGGTAGAGATCAGGCAAACTGCCATTATCATCGCCGGTTGCGATCATCTTGCCGGTGCGATCAAAGATCGATACCCTTGCCAACGGCATTCTGCTTTCATCATCAATCACTTTCGATCGGTCGGCAACTATATTTATACTTAATATTAGCACAATGGCAAATACAACTACCACCGGAAAAGAAAACTTTTTCAGTTGCTTTATGCAAAAAATCGGGTTATACTTATCTGCTTTATGCTTCATATCGCAAAATTATCATTTCTTTACATCAGTTGCAAGCTTTCCTATAATCTTTTAACTTATCTTTGAATTTATTAGAAGTTGTTTAAGTTTAGCAAGCTCAACTTAAGGGGTATGGGTTAATA
>CAMWLX010000385.1 GCA_947175225.1 uncultured Porphyromonadaceae bacterium | reverse complement strand
GATTAACTCCGGGTTTCGAGCATAATCCTCATCCTCAAATTCGATGGAAGTCGTAAGCAAGGGATTCCCCAACTTCTCGCAAATCATCCGTGCTGTAAGATTATCAGGAATTCTGATTCCCACTGTCTTCCGCTTCTTGAATTCCTTTGGTAAATTCGACTGTGCCTTACATATAAAGGTGATGGGTCCCGGGGCATTTTCGCGCATCAAAGTGAAAGTTCTGTCTCCAATTCGGGCATATTCCGCAGCCATTGAGATATCTGAGCAAATGATAGAAAGATTATTCTTCTCCGGGTTTATCCCTTTCAATTCGCAGACCTCCCTGACAGCTTTCTGATTCAAAGCATCACACATGATTCCATACACACTGTCGGTAGGGACAATCCAAATCTCACCGTCTTTCAACCTTTCAGCTATCTGAGTCGCCTGCTTATCCGACGGCTCTCCATTCCATATCTTCACCGATTTCATATTCACAATTCATATTAATGATACTTTCAAAACTGTTTCCAAAGATTTTCAGATTACTCTCTGAGTGTCCTCTGTGTGGTTATAAATGCAAATTTACAAAAAATTCAATAATATCCAACCAAATTCTCCGTTTTTCTTGTAGATTTTCTCAATTCTCAATTCTCAATTTGAAGACATGAAAATAGGTATACTTGCAGCGATGGATAAAGAGGTGGCATTATTGATCCCTCTCTTAAAGGATATGCAGGAAATTGAAATAGATAAGAAAAAGGCCTACATGGGCAAAGTTGGAAATCACGAAGTCTGCGTCATGAAATGCGGAATAGGCAAAGTAAGCTCTGCCCTCAATGCCTACCGACTGATCGAATACTTCCATCCCGACCTTGTGATCAACTCCGGAGTAGCCGGTGGCGCTGACCCATCAATGAAAGTAGGTTCACTTCTGATAGCCACAGAAGCCGCCTACCACGATGTATGGTGTGGACCCGGCACAAAGTGGGGACAAATAGATGGCATGCCAGAAAGATTCAAAATGGATAAAGATGTGATCGATTCATGTCGCAAGGAAGCATCCCCTGATGTCCGTTTTGGACTAATCTGCTCAGGCGACCGCTTTATATCCAAAGTAGAGGAAGTAGACTTCATAAAAAGTGTATATCCCGACGCTCTTGCTTGCGACATGGAATCCGCATCCATAGCCCAATCATGCCAAGATTGTGGAGTCCCATTTGCAGTTATCAGAGTCGTAAGCGACACGCCCGGACAAGCCGACAACATATCACAATACAAGAATTTCTGGATCGAAGCCCCTGAAAAGACTTTCAGGAGCATCAAGTCAATAATAGAAAATCTCGATTGATGTCTTCCGCAAAATTAAATAAATTAAAGCCATTTATGCTGCCCATCGCCATGCTGGGTGGCATTCTGTTTTATCCTTGGATGGGATATGTCCAGTTCCTCTCTCCCTATCTCATCTTCACAATGCTCTTTATCACATATTGCAAACTCGACTTCCGCCACATAGCACTTGGCAGATTTCAATGGGTGCTTCTTGTCATTCAGATGTTGATTTCTGCAGTTGCATACTTGTCGCTTGCATGGATCAATCATACAGTAGCAGAAGGAGTCTTTATATGTGTCTTCATCCCTACAGCAACGGCAGCTCCCGTGATTTGTGCCATGCTTGGTGGAAGTCTACCGAAACTCGCTACATACTCATTGCTATGTAATGTCTTTGTGGCAATAGTGGGTCCCTTCGTCCTTGCAATGGTAGGAGATACGGAATATAGTTTCTGGGAGTCATTTCTGATGATTTTCAAGATGGTCATGCCCCTCCTTTTAGGTCCATTGCTTGCCTCTTTCCTTCTTCGCCATACCCTTCCGCGTTTTCATGAGTCGGTTAAAGCTCATCAGTCAATATCCTTCTATCTATGGGCAATATCACTTTTTATCATCGTAGGAGGATGCGTAAGTTTCATTATCAACCACTATGAATCTTCATCTCTCGGCACAATGATTTGGCTTGCCATTGGGGCTCTCGTGGTCTGTCTTTTGCAGTTCAAGATAGGCAGAATGGTAGGACGCAGTTTTGGAGACTCTGTTTCAGGAGGGCAGGGGATGGGGCAAAAAAACACCGTCCTCGCCGTCTGGATAGCCCTTGCCTACATGAATCCCATCGCCTCCATAGCCCCCGCCTCCTACATAGCCTGGCAAAACATCATCAATTCCTGGCAAATAATGCGCCACAAATCCACCGAAAAACTCTAATCCCACGTTATGGCAGTCTCGTTCCTTTGATCAAAAGACTCAAAGGGATCGAATGATACCTTTGAACTCAGCAATCAAAGAATTGCTGAGTTTTTTATCTTTGTAATCAAACTTAAGCGGGAATGTCTTTGTTTTAGTTAAAAACACTTAAACTATATGCACTATGAACAACACTTCTCAACTTGCGACTAAGAAGAGTCGTACTTCCGCCATGATTTGGGGCAATCTTCTTGCCCTATCCACTTCAATTTGCTGGGGTCTTAACGAACCGGCCAACAAAGCCATCATCCCGGATTGGATTTCTGCTTCCGGGGTGGCTCTCGGACGAATTTTCGGAGCTACCATTTTAATATGGATAATTTCTCTGTTTTTAAAGAAGGAGAAGATTCAGCATGGTGATTGGAAACTACTTTGGGCTTCCGCTCTCATGATGCTCGGTTTTGTATATGTTTTCTCTCTTGCATTCAATACGGCCTCTCCTATCGACATAGCAATCATATTGACTTTCCAGCCAATACTTGTAGTTTTGATAAATGCAATATTTAAGCATGAGCATGTTTCCCTGCTCGAAGTAGTTGGAATGGTAATAGCTCTTGGAGGCGCTTTGCTCGTGATCCTTGGTGGTGGAAATTTTGATTCCGGTCGTCTTGTTGGTGATCTCTTCGCTGTTGTATGTGCTGTTACATACGCTGTTTACTTAGTTATTATTGAAGGTCCTTCAAAGCGTTATGGTACAGTGAGCCTTATGAAATGGGTATTTTTGTTTACGGCCATCCTTGCTTCTCCGCTTATCTTTACCATATCCCCTGATATGCCTATCTTTACTCACGGCAAAGTGATGCCTTGGTTGCTTCTCGGGTTCATCATCCTTTTCCCGACAGTCTACTGTTATCTTGTGACTCCTCCCGCTATCCGCCTTGTAGGCAGTGAAGTGTTGGCATTTTATCAGTATTTGGTCCCGGTTATCACAACAGTAGTGGCTATTGCCACGAAGATGGACTCTTTCCATTGGTATCAGCCGGTATCCTTCGTAATAATCGTAGCAGGCGTCATCCTCGTCAACTACGCCAAAGCCAAACACTCAACCCCCCTCCCTCAGAAGCCACAATAAAACACCCCAATCACATATAAGGACGCATCCCCCCGTGCGTCCTTTTATTTTTTCAAATCTATTATCTTTTCTTTCTCATATTTAATTGTTAAATTTGCGCTAAATTTACATATCTCTTTCACAAAAAAGGCGTTATTCCTTCCCTATGAGTCCCATTTGCCTGTTAGCCCCAAAGGGCGGTGATTGTCTTAACGCTCAGACTTTTGGTTAGATATAAAATATCAATATTCACAACTATTTAAGAATAAAAAAAGCACTTAGACGTGTCACCACTTTGCCGGTCTAAGTGCTTGGAGGACGTTTTCCGTTTTCCGAAGGGTCTGGATTAGAGTCCAGGGTGTATAGAGCCACGGATACGGTCATGCCGCGGCTGTCAGGGTCGATACACGTTTCCAATGAGGGGCATTTTGGTCTCACGCAAAGGCGCAAAGGGCTCGCTGAGGGTAACTATTAACTATGAGCGATTAACTATTAACGCTCAAGTATTTACTTGGAAGCGAAGTGCGCTGAGGCTCGCTCGCTGCGCTCCGCATTACGGGAATTAGTGAGACATTCTGGGGCTTCGCGACAGTAAATGACGCACTCGGAGAGTGCTCACTACTTTGCTTGACT
>CAMWLX010000384.1 GCA_947175225.1 uncultured Porphyromonadaceae bacterium | reverse complement strand
GAATAGCATTCCTCGTTATGATAATTAATTTTTTAATCGTATTTAATTATTATACTTAAGGTTTACGAATAATGTCTACGAGTGTGGCATATGAATCCTTTACTTCTTTTCCATCGATCTGGAGGAATGTTTTTGTTTCCTTGAAACCTTCAGGCATTTTGTCAAGAATGATCTTGACGATTCCCGGTTCTATAACTTTTGCAGTGAAGTTACACTCAACTCAAAAAATTTTTGTATAATCAGTCAATATATAATTATAAGGGGCATCCACCAATAGTTGCTGACGGATGCCCTTTCTTTTATAGATTCAAATATGATTTCTTACTTCTTCATCACTTTTGCGGTGCGGGTGCCTTCTGAGAGGAGGTAGAGGCCGGGTGTGAGACGGTTGAAGCCGGCATGGCTGCCGATGAAGCGACCCTGAAGATCGTAGATCTTAGCTGAGGGTGAGAAGTTAGCTTCCGCTTCTTCTATGGTGAGGACACCGGTATGCTCAGAGTCCACGCGGAATAGGCGTAGGTTGCTGAAGAGGAACCAGTCAGCGTCCACAATCTCGTCTTTGCTGAAGCTAATCTTGAGTTTGCCATCCTTGACATAGGTCATAAGGTAGTTGGCATAGTGGTCAGGAGATTCTGCGAAGACGGTGCTTGCCTCTTCCATGCTATTTGGAGCAGCCCACCAATAACCATCATGTGTTTCACCCATGACTGATACAATAGGTTTAGACATCTCGTTGAGATTGAAACGGGTGAGGAGCTTCTCAGTGCCATCTGCGTGTCGAGCAGCAGCCGTCGGATGATCACCATTGCGGTAATAAGCCTGAGCATAGAGCATATACCAGCCATCTTCGAGACCTTCCACAGTCTGATAGATGTTAAACTTAGAGTTGAACATCTCAGCTACATTAGCGCGAACTACGATGTTGCCAAACCATCCTGAATTGTCACCATCTTTCTTGAAGTCAGGATTTTGGATCTTATTTGTGAGTTCGTTATCTGCGATCATGAGTCCTTTGTAATAGGTATCCATGGCAGCCTTAAGCACGGGGATAGCTGCTGAGATCTTCTCCATATCATCACTCTTCAGATCAGCATCTGCTGCCTCGACAGCCACACGGAAGGCATCGTAACCGGGAACGTCGTCGAGCATGACGGTGCGTGACTCCTTAATCATAGAACGGAGTGTGGCGAGGCTGCCGCTTGTCATCTCTGCCACATCCAGCACAACTGGTTCGCAAGTATAAGAGCGTGCCGGGATCTCCATTGCTGCATCTGCTGGCTCTGCCTTGATCCTAACGATTGTGAAAGAGAAAGGCTCAAAGGTATAGCTTAACTTATCTGTGACACCGCTGACAGTAGACTGCACAGGTGAGATAAGCTCTGGCATAGCGTAAGAGTTCTCGTCGTAGAGCGATTCAGCCTTAAGGGTCTCGACGTTTGCAGTTCCTGCAATGTTCTTGGCGTTGAGGGCGAGAGTGAGGGGGAGTGGCTCTTTCTCAGCGTTGACAACTTTCACCACGATCTCTCCAGTTTCAGCATCATAACCGGTATGGGTGTTGATGCGTCCTCCTACAGCCTGTGTGAGGTCGGCTGTGCAATATAGCTGATCGTCGATATACCCCTCAACCTGTCCGTTTTTGAGCACGACCTTAAGTTTATACCAGCGGTTGTTCTCAACTCTGAACTTAGGTTGCTCGGAAATTAGAGCGCCACCGCCGTTTGTAACGTTCTCAATACCGACTGCAGTGTTGTTCCATCCTCCGATGTTGAGGTGATAGTAGTGATCCCAGTCGCCGTCATTGCAACCGAATACGAGTAGGAAGCCCTCGTTGCCTGAAGTTTTGCAAGCTTCTACCTCGATGACACCGTCGCGGAATGAGAGACCATTCATGAGGGTGATGCAGCGTGTCTTGTTAGCATCACTCTGACGGTACTCACTGTCGTCGGTGAGACCCCATGTGCCTTGCATATCAGTCCATTCTCCGCGGTTGTTTACGAAATCTGATGTGTAAAGTACTTTGCCGTTGTGGTCAGAAACCTTGAAGTTGCGGAATTTGGCTGCAGTAGACCAGGTTCCGATTCCGGCACGACCGTTGTAGGGTACGCCCAAGCGGTCGCTTTGGAGTTCACCTTTTATATTATATGATGGTACATTTTCCGAGAACATCTTCTGGTTGTAGTAAGAGGCACGACCGAATGATTCGCCTGAACGAAGCCAGAGGAGATTGCATCGCCAATTGACAGCGTTGCTATTCTGGATCAGTGGTGCGTAAGACGCCATCTTCACGATATCGGAGTTGCGTTCCATATCAATCATGAAAGAAGCTTCGGAGAGTGTCGCATCCATGTTGCCGTCGCCTACCAAAGCATTGGTGGCATACTCACCGACATAGATGTTGTAATGTCCGCGTGGCGTTTTGTCGAAGATGTTACGGTTATTGTAGAAGTATTCGGGATCTACATACCAGTGCGGGTCGATCATATCTTCACCTAACCGGAGATTGAATTCCTCGGCATGTTCGATACCCATTGTATTAAGGTAGATCAACTGAGGATATTCCTCTTTCAATTTATTATAGATGTACTTGAAGTTGGCATCATAGCAAGCTCCCCAGTTCTCATTGCCGATTTCTACATATTTCAGTGGGAAGGGTGCGGGGTGACCGGCATCAGCACGAAGTTTAGCCCACTCATTAGTTGTAGGATCGCCGATGGCATATTCGATTGCATCCTTTATATCCTGATAATAAGGGTCGAGAGCTTCTGCACCGCTCACATATTCTTTATTCCAGCAGGCGAGACCTGTGTTGCCTACGAACATACATTCCATGCCTGTGTCTTCGCAGAACTGGAGGATCTCGTGGTAGCCCATACCCCAGGTGGATCGATAACCCCATAGGTCGTATTCACCACGGCGCGTCATTGGATCACCGAGAGTCTCTTTCCATTTCACACGGTTTTCGAGAGTGATACCTTCAACGATGCACCCTCCAGGCCAACGCATGAATTTCGGTTTTAGGTCAGCAAGGAGCTGAGCCACATCCTTACGCATACCATTTTGACGCCCCATGAATGTATCCTGAGGGAAGAGGGAAACATAGTCCACATTTATATCACCGTCGCCAGAGAATATGAGAGCGAAGTTGGCATTGTTGAGGGTCTGCGGAGAGGTCAGCACAGCAGTGTATTCTTTCCATTCTCCTGAATTGTCAACATCAAATTCTTTTTCGGCAAGCACTTTTGAGCAATCGGCATCGTAGATGACGGCTTTTACTTTGCCGTTGTAGTTGGATGTATTGAGGTAGAAACGGAGGTCATATTTCCCATCTTTTTCAAGAGCGATACCCCAGTAGCCGGTGTTTATAAGCCGGGCTTGGGAACCATTTTTTGCACCGCTGATGGCGAGGCTCATGGCATTCGGAGTGTTCTCATGGAGAGGTTTGTCGGGGGTAATGACATCGTGGGAAACCGAGCAGCCATTACTGTCGACTTTCCAGCCAGTCATTTTTTTCTTTGCGAAATCCCAGTCTAAAGTCAGCTGGTTTTCAGCGCGGTAACTCCACATTTCTGTCACCTTGTCACTCTGGATCTTGAATTCGTTGATTTTGCTGAAACCGCCGGGCAAAACTTGCTCTTCAAATCCGCGGTTCTGTATAAGCTCAGCGTACAAGCCACCGTCGCCTGAATGGTTAATCTCTTCAAAGAAGATGCCGTACATACCAGGGTTGATGTCGTGTCCTTTGGTACCCACATCTACATAAAGTGTGCCTTGAGCACCAGCTACAAACGCCGACGACAGCAACATGCCGGCGCCTAATAAGTTAAGTTTATTCATCAAATTGAAAATTGAAAAATTAGTTTCACATAAGTTAACGGTGCAAAGATAATAAATAAACTTTTAATTTGCAATACATCTTTACATTGAAGTCACGGCTGACGCATCTTAATTTTTAATACCGTCA
>CAMWLX010000383.1 GCA_947175225.1 uncultured Porphyromonadaceae bacterium | reverse complement strand
CCTTAATAAGCGAAAATGACGAGCCAAAAGATGGCGGAAGATTAATAAAAAGAATTTTTGGTTTAACTCTTCTTTGTAAATTTTTCAATTCGTAAATAAGTTTAAACAACTTCATTGGGCGAAGACAATTATGCAAGTCTTGCCAGAAGGTCTGTCAAAAATTTCCAATACTCCTCTACTGAAGGAATATAGGCTTTCTCATTAGGGCTATGGATATCCTTCAAAGTAGGGCCGAATGAAATCATATCCATCCCCGGCATCTTCTCAAGGAAAATGCCACATTCAAGCCCTGCATGAAGAGCCTCTACTTTTGGCTCATATCCAAACAGATCCTTAAAACTTTCTTCAGCAGTCTTCAGCAATTTGCTGTCAGGATTGGGTGCCCAGCCAACGCTTGGGTCATTGGTCACCACCACGCATCCGATATTTTCATATAGGGCAGTGATGCGGTCGGTGATTTCCTCACGCTTGCTGTCTACTGATGAACGCTGATGAGAAGTGATGACAACATTTTCACCCTCTTTATGTACGCTTGCCAAATTTGATGAAGTCTCTACAAGTCCTGGCACAGCCAAGCTCATGCCTTGAACTCCGTTAGGCGTGCCAAAGATTGTCGCAATCAGCGGGCTGACATATGGCTCTGCAATCATTTTCGCAGGCTTTTCCTTCAATTCAACCACAAATGTGAAGTCGTCTCCCTCAGCAAGCTTAAGCTCGTCGTGGATTGTGGCATTGAAGATTTCTGCCATTTTCTCAAGAGCCTCTTCCTGTCCTTCTGCCACTCCAATGAGTGCCTTGGCTTCGCGTGGTATTGCATTGGGTAGGCCTCCACCCTGGAAGTCGCTCATGAAAATCATTCCGAATTCATCCTCTGCAAGCCAGAGGAAGCGAGCGAGGATTTGGTTGGCATTGCCGCGCCCAAGATGAATTTCCATGCCTGAGTGTCCACCCTTCAGATGATTGACGTGGACTTCATACCATGAGTATCCCTCCGGGGCGTCAACTTCTTCTATTGGATATGTTGCGATTGTGCACATTGACCCTGCGCATCCTATCACAATCATGCCATGCTCTTCTGAGTCGAGGTTCAGCAGAATACGTCCGCTGACAAGGCTTGCGTCGAGTCCGGTAGCTCCTGTCAGTCCCTGCTCTTCATCTACAGTGAACACGGCTTCAAGCGGACCATGCACGAGGTCAGGGTCGATCATAGCTGCCATTGCTGATGCGCACCCAAGGCCATTGTCGGCGCCAAGTGTCGTGCCCTCTGCCCGTACCCAGTCTCCTTCCACTACTGTCTTTATAGGGTCAGTAAGGAAATTATGATCTACGTCGCCACGCTTCTCAGCTACCATGTCCTGATGCCCTTGAAGCACAACTGTCGGTGCATTCTCATGCCCGGGAGTAGCGGGACAATACATTACTACGTTGCCTACTTCGTCGGTGGCATATTTGAGTCCATGCTTCTCTGCCCATCCGGTCAAGAATTCTTTCATCTTGTCAAGATGATGTGTCGGGCGTGGCACTTTGGTGATCTCGTCGAAGCATTCCCATACGAGCTTCGGCTTAAGGTCTGTTATTTTCATTTTTCAAGTTTTATTAAAAATTTGAGTTTTAGTTAAAACTCATAATTTTTTCTTGCGAAATTTGAATTGAAGTTTAAACAACTTCATTATTTTTCTTTGCTCTTGAAGTAAGCGTATTCTTTAGCCATGCGTGTGTGATAACCTCGCTTTGCATAAGAAGGTCCGTTATATTTCCGAGCAAATGTGGCCCAGTCTTTTTTCTTCAGCGACTCGAGCATCCCGGAGTTGCGTATAAAGACAGCAAACATTTGAAGTTGGCTGAATTCAGATTCGCAAATCTTTTCTACCATTTCCTCTACACTGGCGCAGCCACAGAGTTTATAGTTGAAGCCTCCTATCTGAAACATACCCCAATACGATCCCATGTCGGCAGCATCGGCATTTATCTTGCGTGCTTTAGTCAGCGAGGTCCATTCATTGAGGGCATATCCGGTGAGTCCTTCAGGCACTTTTGCATCTGTAAGTTTGCGCCCTTTGGTCTTGCCATTGTATTTATTGAAGAGTGATTTGGTATAGTTCACAACAGGCACTCCCGGAGCCCAAAATCCCTGGAGTTTTGGTCCTGCTTCGATTTTAACTACAGCTTTCACTGCCGCAACCTCCACTCCGAGTTCTTTCGCAATTAGAATGAAGTCCTCTTCAGTGAGAGTTTGGTATTTCACCTTTTCATCACTTGCAGGCATTGTCGAAAGCACGAGCGAGACCATGTCTAAGAGATCCTGATCTACATTCTGGTCGGTGAGGGTGTCGGTTTTGACTGTTTTTGTAGTGGTTGCTTTAGCACGTGCTCTTTTCCTTGACTTTCTGCGGGCTGCCTCCACACTGAATGTAGAGGCAGCTATGACAGCGATTAAGGCGTAGAGTAGAAGCCGCCTCATGATTTTGCTACTTTTTCGAGCGTCAGGCAGAGATGCTTCCAGAATTTTTCTACTGTCGGGATGAGAAGTTGCTCATCCGGTGAGTGTACTCCGGTCATGGTAGGTCCGAAGCTTACCATGTCGAGATGTGGATACTTGTCGAGGAAGAGTCCGCATTCCAGTCCGGCATGGATGGCCTTGATGGCTGGCTTCACTCCGAAAAGTTCTTCATATGCCTCAGCCGCTATTTTCATAATGGGGGAGTTCATGTTGGGTGCCCATCCTGGATAGCCGTCAGAATGGTCCACTTTTGCTCCTGCAAGCTGGAAGTGTGCCTCAACTTGGCCGGCAATGTCGTATTTGCGGCTTTCTACGCTTGAACGTTGCGATGTAGTGACTTTTATCTTGTTGTCATCGGCCATCTTCACGGCTGCAAGGTTGGTAGAGGTCTCTACGAGGCCTTCGAGGTCGCGGCTCATGGAGATTACTCCGTGAGGTGCGCTGTAGAGTGCTCTGACGAGAGCAAGAGAAGTGGACTGATCGATGCAGTATTCCGGTTTGTCGGCCTCTTCAATCACAATCTTCACTGTTGGCTCTATGCCGGCATATTCCTTTGCAATCTCCACTGCATATTCTGCAAGGGCAGCCTTGATTTCGGCTGCAAGCTTAGTTTCGATGCCGAATATTGCGTGAGCCTCTCTTGGAATGGCATTGCGCAGATTTCCACCGTCAAATTCTGCGAGTTCGAGGTTCCATTTCTGTGAGCAGTTCCAGAGGAAGCGGGCAATCACTTTGTTGGCATTTGCTCTGCCGAGGTGGATGTCTCCGCCTGAGTGTCCACCGAGAAGCCCGCTGACGCTTACCTTCATATATGAGAAGTGGTCTGGAGCGAGCGATCTTTTGTATTCAAACCATGCTGTGGTATCGATGCCTCCGGCACAACCTACGAATATTTCCCCATCATCCTCTGAATCAAGGTTGAGTAGAATATTGCCTCCGAGCATGTCTTCGCTGAGGTTCTGGGCTCCTTCAAGCCCGATTTCTTCGTTGACTGTGAAGAGAGCTTCTACAGGTCCATGCTTTAGGGTCGGGTCGATCATCACAGCCATCGCTGCTGCTATCCCTATGCCGTTGTCAGCACCCAATGTGGTGCCACGTGCCTTCACCCAATCGCCGTCTACATAAGTCTCGATTGGATCTTTCATGAAGTCATGTTCTACATCTCCGTTCTTCTCAGCTACCATGTCCATATGGGCCTGCAAGATAACTGTCGGGGCATTCTCCAGGCCCGGGGTTGCATCTTTGTGCATGAGCACATTTCCGCATTCATCGGTCTTCACTGCTACATTGTGCTTCTTTGCGAAGTCAATGAGGAATTTTCTGATCTGCTCTTCATGGCAGGAGGGACGCGGCACCTTGGTCACTTCGTCGAAGCATTTCCAGATTAGTTCCGGCTTAAGGTCTTTTACTTCCATTTTCTTGTCAGGTTTTATATATGTTTTGTTAGTTTTTCTATGTGTCAAATGAATTTCAG
>CAMWLX010000382.1 GCA_947175225.1 uncultured Porphyromonadaceae bacterium | reverse complement strand
GAGTGTACTGACAAACTGGAAGCTTTCAATGAATATCTTAATGATATTGAAGGCTATACAAATGCAATTCATAGGTTTGAAAACCAGTTTGGGGAACAAGCTGACAGACTACATGTTCTTGAAGAAATTAGAGATTTCTTCCGTCGTCATAAGAGTGAAATTGCGAAGACTACTGCCGATGCAGATAAAACTCTACAGGAGTCTTTGGAGAATATCAAAGAGTCCACTTCTGAAAATGTCAGCGAAATGCAAAAACGTTTTGTAGAGCAAAGCGAGCATTTTAAGAAGATACTTGAAGATGAGAAAGATTCTTTTGAGAAATTTATGACTCAGATGAACGCTCAGTTCAGTGCTCAACTCTCTCATATGCCTCAATTGGCAAAGCAACTTGAAGAGATTTCATCTATCCCTGTTCGCTTGGATAAGTTGATTGATAAGGTGGAAAAATCTAATGCTAAGTTAGCATCTGATATTTCTACTGCACTAAAACAATCCATGCAGACTGCTAAAGTGACGGCTCAACTTGGTAGTGATGGAGGAACTGTATTTGCTGGTGCCTCCATGCCATCTTGGATGAAATGGACTGCAATATCGGCTCTTATAATAATTGCGGCTGCTTGTGTCTTCAATGTTGTAGTTTACTTCTTGCCTAAGGAGGCATCAGTACAATCACAACCTACTTATCATGAAAATGTTCAAGTTGCGCCTGTACCTTCACCGGTTGTGACAGATACCGTTGTTTCAAAAGTTGACAACATTGCTAATGCCGACTCGGTTAAATAAAAACGAAGACAATGGCACAGAAAAAAGAATCTTTCTTTTGGACAAGTTATTCAGACCTCATGACGAGCCTCTTTTTCGTTATGTTGGTACTGTTCATTCTTGTCATTGTCCTACTTCACAAGCGAATGGAGGCAACAGAAGCTCAACTTCAAGAGATAAAAAAAGTCGAAGAGTCAACAAAGGATCTAAGCAAAGATTATTTTGAATACCGTCCTGAGTATAAGAAATACGTTCTTAATATTCAGGTGCGTTATCCGGCTGGAAAATCTGACTTAAATACTATTATAGCATCCGACAAGGAAGATCAGCTTAATAAACTTGCCAATGCAGGTAAGGAAATTAGAGACTTCCTTAATAATCATAAAGAGAATCAATACGTGTTAATAGTGGAAGGTCAGGCTTCCAAAGATAACTTCACTTATAACTATGAATTGAGCTATCAGCGTGCTCTTGCTCTTATGCGATTTTGGGTTGATGATCGAGGGATCAATTTTGGTAATAACTGTGAAATTTTGATCTCCGGTAGCGGTGATGGTAAACTTGATACGCACTCTATGCGAGAGACTGTTGAAACAGAGAATCAACGTTTCCTTATCCACATTCTACCTAAGAACATCTTTGAATCTACAAATGAAAACAAGTAACCTAATAATTGCGATACTTACAAGTTTGTGTATAGTGTCATGCGCCCATAAGTCAGGACACAACAAACCACAGATGAGTTCTCATTTTGGTAATTCCGAAATGAGCAATACACAACAGTCAAACGTGACTCGTGGCGGTCAACGCAATTTGAATGTTACTGTTTCAAATAATCGGGGTGATAAGAACAAACTTGACGGTTCTAAAATCTTCGCCAAGTATAATACTGCTGTATTTATGGTGTTTACATCCGATGGTTATAATGGCTATCAAGGTTCTGGGTTCTTCATTAACTCCGATGGGTTAGCAGTAAGCAACTATCATGTGTTTCAAGGAACAAATATTGGAGCTGAGCAAATCAAACTTGCTGATAGCGATGAAATTTATAAGGTAGCAGAAGTAATCCATAGTGATGCTGATGAGGACTTCATTCTATTTAGAGTTGGTGTGTCCAATACTAACTACATACCGATTGCTAAATACAAGCCACAAGTTGGCGAGAAGATATATGCTATAGGAAGTCCCCGTGGTCTCGAAAATACATTTTCGTCTGGAGAAGTGTCCCAATGGCGTGACAAGAATCTTATGCAAATCTCGGCCCTTATTGATCATGGCAGCAGTGGCGGGGCCTTAATAAATGAATATGGAGAAGTAGTCGGGATAACATCCGGTTCTTTTGCAGATGGCTCACAAGCGAATCTTAACTACGCATGGAGCACTGATGCAATTAAACCATATATTCAATGTAAATAATATTGTATTAACGCAAAAATCATATTTCTATGCAGCTACTTATCGTTTGGCTAATCTTTACCGTGCCTGCTTGTATTCTTCTTTCAAAGAAAAATCGTGGTGCCGGATACTACATTCTCGCTATTCTTTTCCCTCTGATAGGTCTTATTTTTGCCCTATGTCTTAAAAAACTTAATCCAGAGGAAGATAATGTAACGCCTCCGTCCCTTGACATCACAGAAGATAACCAGTAATCATCATAACGATGAAAAACTACTACAACATCTTGGGGTTATCTTCATACGAAGATTCCCAAGATGTAATTTTAGCTAAATACAAAGAAATAACAGCACGTCTTCGCTCACAAGTTCTGAGTAAAGATGTAAGGAATCAACTCATTGAAGTCAATGAGGCTTTCTTTGTATTATCTGATAAGGAACTAAAGAAGAAATATGATTATTCATTTAGTTCTAATTCACAAGATACGACGTTACAATCAAGTATTTCCCTAAAACATGATCGGGCAGTCCAATTTGTATCCGAAAAATTAGATAATGCACCTAAAAAACGGAAGAAGAACAAATGGCCTGCGATAATATGTGGATTTTTTCTATTATCAGCAATTGGAACAGTTTCTCGGACATGTACTCAAGCTTATGTACAAGAAAAAAGTTCTCATGCAGAAATAGTTGAAACTTTCAATACACCATCAGACTGGTCTGAGTACAAAATTGCCGGAGCAATGACAATCTCTGTACCTAATACTATGGAATTAAGGAAGGATTATGATGATTATACTCAATGGATGTCAAATAGCATCGGAGTGTTAAGCAGCGCCGATGCAGTTTTCCAACAGAAAAATCTATCAGAAATGTCGGATGATGCTTATCAGACATATGCCCGTGTGCTTATACAACACTATTCATTTTCGCCGGCAGATGTTGAACATCATTATGAATCTCCGGGGTTAACTGTAGAAGACTATCGTAACTTGCGTGAAATGGTTGATGAAGAAATTAAGCCATATACCTATGTTGACACTCCAACGTGGCGATGGATTGATATAAATGGCACTAAAGCTATAGAAGGTTCATACAGACGTAATGGTGAAAATGGTCCTGTAAAATGTAAGATTTACCTATTGTCGAATTACAGTGAAATGGTAAAAATTATAATTACGTTTAGAGAAAAAGATAGTCAGCAATGGGAATCCGACCTAAATCAGATTATTAGGACATTCAAATGGGACACTCTAAGATAAAGTTTATACAACCTATCCTTCACGGTTTCTACTGTTACGTAGCAGCAATCTTTCTCCAATCATGCAGCACAGAGCAGATTGTATATATCTGTACTGGGCCAAAAGCCTATGCTTACCATAATGATTCTGATTGTTCGTTAATGATTACAAACTGTTCCGGGTCAATAAAAGAAATCCCAATAAGTAGAGCGCATAGAATGAATAGGACGCCTTGTGGAAGATGTGCAAATTGAAAATCTGATCATGAAAAAAAGAAATCTATCTACTCTCGACAAGAGCTCTCTGACATTGGCAGTGGCATTATTGCTTTGCATATTGTCGCTGCCTTATGGTTTCTATACCATTATTCGCTTGACAACCGCCATAATAGCTGGATGTTGGGCTTATAAATTCTTTTGTATTGGAAAGAGAGCCTATGCAATTATTGCTTGTTCAATAGTATTATTATTCCAGCCATTCTTCAAAATTACATTGGATAGATTTACATGGAATGCGGTTGATATCCTTGTCGCGTTTTTAATTATGTTCCTCGTCTTAAAGAAAAAGTAACCCATAATAAATATATTTATATTATACACAT
>CAMWLX010000381.1 GCA_947175225.1 uncultured Porphyromonadaceae bacterium | reverse complement strand
CTACACCTCTCTATTCTTCGGCAGCGTCAGATGTTTATATGAGACATATATATGGAAGATCCTATAAGAGCAGGGTTGAGTCCATTAAGTTCATAATGAATCTCTGTGTCTGGATAGGGGCTATTCATAAAGATCTTTCCATTTTCTATCTTTATTCCGGGTTGGCGTAAATGCCATTCAGTGCCGGTATTGGTCAGTCTGGCAAGTTCTTTTGTTCCTATAAGGATATTGAAATCTTCTTCTGAGTATGTTGGCGAATTATTCCATCCTCTTTCTGCCAATCCGAGGCATTTGGGAAAAAGAAGCCTCTCCATGTCTTCTCGATTTCTGATGGTCTCAGCAAATAATTGACCTGATACACCGACGACTTTCCCTTTTTCACTACCATCCAGTGGACAAATGATATCTGGATAACCAGACAAAGTTTGAAGTTCATCAGTAAAACCTCCCCAAAATAACCCTTTTTCTTCCGGATGAGGGGTGTAGAGCATATCCATATAGAAATAGTCAACGTTGCTTATGATGACAGGGTAACCGGCCTTCACTCCCTTTATGGCTACATTGTCTTCAATAGTGTGTGGCGAAACCCAGCAATTCATTCCCCCAATTGTGGGAGCGACTTCAGCGTGAAATGCATCATCGTAGTCAGTGCATATATCTTGCCATCCATACAAGGGTATACCACGCTCCTTCATCATCCTTGATATTCTCTTTACGTATTCTCCCTGAAGAGCATGACGACCCTCCAATCCAAACTTTTCACTCATTTCGTTTGCAGAATGCGAACCGTCCCAAGCTCCTTCTGGCACTTCGTCGCCACCAAGGTGAATACCTATCAGTTCTACTCCCGCGTCTTTATACATTGAAGCAATTTCGTCAACCACCTTGCCTATGAATCGGTAGGTGCCTTCCAAGGCTGGATTCATCAGATTGTCATGATAAAGTTGAGCCGTAGTATATTGAGACGAATCGCCATCTTCTATCATTCGGAAAGTATCATCTCCGGTTTTTAGGTATCTTGATTCCATTGATTTGATTGCAGCCCTTGCATGGCCCGGAGATTCAATTTCCGGGATAACTGAAATGCCAATTGAATCGCAATATTTGATGAAGTCAATGAATTCCTGGCGAGTAAAATGACCATTTGCTGTAGGCAAATTATTGTTTGGATCTCCTGTTCCTGCGAAAATATCAGGAAGGAAATCGCGACTATCTGTAGTATAACCACGTTTGGCTCCAATATCAGTGAGCTCCGGCAAATCCCGGATCTCCAGTCTCCACGCTTCATCGTCAGTAATGTGGAAGTGCAGTCGGTTGAATCGATAGTCTGCCATTAAGTCAGCGATGTGTCGCATTGTCTCAGGAGTCTGGAAATTTCTTGCGATATCAATCATCAGACCACGATATGGATAGTCTGGCCAATCCTCGATTACAACACATGGCAATGATTTTGTATCTGTCGTAATCAACCTTCGCTCAAGCATTCTGACGCCCATTTTGACAGCTTTTTTTGAAGCTCCTTCGATTAATGCAAATTCGGGGGTCAAAGTGATCTTATAATATTCCGGATTCTCATGCTGAATCAAGGCTGTCTTAACAGGAGAGCCTGGAGTGTATGTGCCTTCGGTGAGTTTTATTTTCTTGAATGAAGGAGCAATATCAAAAGGTCCTGGCGCTTTTCCTTTAGCTATTTTCTCATTAAGTCGATAAATCGAGTCGGCAGGAATAACCCATTTCATCCACTTTTCATCATTAAGTGCCGCTTCAATCATCGACTGCTTTTTAAATAGAGCCACAGGAATAATACTGCCATCTTTTGAGAGGGCATGAAACGCTTCGGGGCCTTCGGATATGCTTCTAAGAGGCCATTCACATTCTACATCAATGATAATATCATCTTTATTGGTTCCGAAATCAGCTGAAGTCAGATAATAGTATCCGGCATTAATCTCAACTATAGAGTCTCCTTCAGAAATCGCTTTCATCGGACGAGGAAGCTGAGTAAAACAGAGTCGTGAAACTGAATCAGCGTGATTTACAATGAAACGCTCTATGCATTGACCATCTTCATTTGTAAAAAGTTTCCAGCTGACTGTCGGTTGATTGGCAGCGACTGTCATAAACAATGGAATAAAAGAGGATGCTAAAATCAGTCTTGACTTAAATTTCATTTGATATATCCTTTTTCCTTTAAGAGATCCATGAAAGTCTTGGAAACTTCAATATTGACTGATTCGGGGTAACGAATATCAGTAAAGAGTTGAGCCAGTGATTCCTTATTGTTTTCCTCTACGAATCTCTTATTGGGCTCAAATTCATCCTTAGTTTTGAAGAGTTCGATAACATATTCATTGGAATCTTTGTGGTAAGTTTCTTTGTGTCGGATAGCATCAAGGGGAAGGCGTTCGCATTGTTCCTCCTCTTCATTCGCCGGATATCCTAATGATATTGAGGCGACAGGCACTACAAGTTCAGGAAGTTCAAGAATCTCTGAGATTTGCTTAGCATTGTAGTTGACAGTTCCGAGATAGCATGTGCCCAGCCCTTCCATTTCAGCAATTGTCACAATCTGCTGAGTATATATGATAGCATCTGTAAGAGCCATCATGAATGAATGGAAGTTGTCATAGCCCGGTTTGGCATTGCTGGCCTCACACCATTGAGTGAATCTATTGAAGTCTGCGCAAATCGTGAGTATAACATCAGCACCGGTAGCTGCAGGTTGATTGAAATGTTCTTTAGCGAGACGTTCGAGATTAGCAGGATCTTTGGTGACGATGACGCTGTATAATTGCATGTTGCCGCAAGTGGGAGCACGCATTGCTCTTTCGAGTATACTGTCTATTAACTCTTCCGGAATCTGCTTTTTTGCATAATTCCTAACGGTCCTTCTATTGATGAAATAATCTTTTTTCATATATGGTTTTGTATGTTTGGGAAGGGACACACAAAGGGTGCGTCTCTACATTACGGATGAATTTCTGTTGAATTTCTGAACATATCTTCTATTAGGGCTATGTCGCTTTCCACTTCCCCTCTTAGAAGATATTGATCTTTTCGGGCTTTTAAATTTTCATAGATTTCAAGCGCTTTTGCTTTGTCGTTATCAAGATACAGAGCAATTGCTACCAAGATTCTTTCTTTAGATGACATCATCTTTCGATATGCGTCAATATATTTCTTGAGATCTTTATCGAGAAGAGTTTGTGCTCTGTCGACATTCCCGGTCCTTAGATATAAGAACGCCAGCTCACATGCTATTTCTTTTACATAAAGAGGCATTATTTCATCTTTATGAGCATAAAGAGATTCCATTTCGTGCAAAGCAGCTTTGTATTCCATATTGTCGATCAAACAGCTTGTGTACATTAGGGGAATTGACACTTCAAGCGCATTTTTGTAGTTTATATCTTTTGGATTAGAGAAAAGATCTTCTGGCATATCCTTCGGACGAACTCCATTTTGGATAAGTGCATTTGCGCGGAGTTGATTGATGATTCCCTGTTTGCTTAGAAGATTTCTCTTTAGGAGTTTCATATTATAACTGTCGTTGCCGACACCTCCGGCTTGCATCGGAATGCCATTTAGAAGAATCATTATAGCATCCGTCATCGTGAATATTGCCAAAGCTTCCACTACGAATGGATTGAGATCGAGAAAGAAGAAGGGGAGGACTATAAGCAGGAGAATTATATTTGCAAGTATTCCTCCAAAATTGTACCATCCGGTTGGAATTTTCTCAAGTGGAGCATCGGGAGGGGTAAGCAGACACTGGCCACCCGTGCCAGCGATAGCAAATTTCTTTATGCGAAATTTTCCATTTTCTTTTATGAATGTCCAATTGAATATACGGAAGCTGACAAACTTGTAGCCGCTTAATAATCCGCAGATCAAATGCCCTAATTCATGGATAGGCACTATCATTGCAATAGAAACGACAAGAGATGCTACGGCAACCAGAAAAACGGCAAGTCCCTCAGACAAATCAATAGAATAATATTTCCGGATATATTCAGACCATGTAGTGT
>CAMWLX010000380.1 GCA_947175225.1 uncultured Porphyromonadaceae bacterium | reverse complement strand
AAACTATCTTAATTTAGTGACATTATTATTAGTAGATTAATACTTCAGAAATATATTGGATATGTTTAAGCGACAGATACAAGCATCATTACAGCGATGGACTGCCTCTCTGTTCAGGAAGCCACTCAACATTCAGTCCACTCTCGTTCCTATCGAAGTGAAAGCGGGAGTGAACTCTAAGCTGCGTTAGCTGCATTCTTTCGTTGACCAAAGCCATAAGACGCAGAACTCTGCCCCTTGTAGGGTTGCCGTGAGGATATGGTCGGGTCCGTATTCTTCCGATACGGTTGCTACTCCGGCTGGCAACAGTTATATTCTTCTTAATATACCTTTCTATCTCATCGGAGCCCTCAATCAGATTCTGAAACCGTATTTGGATGAAGGAATCGTATCTTTGTCGGATGTATGATGGCTATTGAGGAATGGCAATTTCAGCGCTTTATGATTATAGTCTGCCAAGTGACTGTGAAACGTGGATCAGCTACTGCCATGTCTTGAAGCCAAGTGTAAAACTTCTCGAAGTCCATTATCATTGGCATGCCTGTTGACGGGTCTGCGTCTTCGGACAGCGGCAGCGTGAACTCATTGGGTGAAAACACAAATACGATTCTATTATAGGCTTCCCTGGATTCAGGATGTGACAGTTCCGCGATGTTTTTAAGATAGTTGTCCCATAGAATCGTCTCCTTTTCTGCTTTGATCCATTTTAGCGAAGCATCATCTTTCCCTATAGGAGCAGCTTTGCATACCATATCATCTTCATCTACAACATAAACTGCAAGAAAACCATTTGCCGCAGCCTTGAAGCCGAAGTAAAATTCATCACCTCTCTTCAACACAGATGTTTCATAATTATGGTCTCTATCGGTTCCTTTACTGACCAATAGACGCCCTTTGGTTTCGATCGGTATAGAAGTCAATGGACGGACTATTCCTCTCACTCTGGCTTTGAATCCAAAAGAAGATTCCCCATCCATAAAACTTGTAACTTCCGGCACTTCAAGATCCTTAATCCATATTCCGGTCTGAATGGAACTCATCAGAGAATAGAATGAATTGAAGTAATCTCCAGCTGTAGATTCATAAGCCTGTGAATAGTTTGAAGAATTGACAGCTGTTCCAAAAGCGGAAGCAATGGCATTGGATTTAGCTATCTCCACTGCCATTAACCGGGCACCTTCGAGATTGTCTTTTCCTTCAAGATAATAAATCCCTTCCCCCGACACCTCGACGGCATCCGGGGGAAGATTATTTGTTTCCGTAGCCCTTAGAATATATGGGCAGAGGAGCATAGTTGCAATAACAAGACAGACGAATTTCACTTTCTCAACTGAATCCCGCTCCATTCGGGAAGTGCCGGAGACACCAGTACCTTGGGATTCTGAGGACGGTTGGCATCCAGTGATATTTCAGTTACCGTTTTCGAAATGTGATCTGCAAGTTCGCCGAGAGTGACCTTTCCTTCCGTAGCCTGCAGTTTGTCGAGGAGCGCATATGTGAATACGCCGTGGCTTTTCGATTCCACGGGATATGCCGTCTCGGCATCGGATGCGGCTGAGAATACCACCATGTTACCGAGGGGAGTCTCCTCACGTGGCACCTGACGCATAGCGCGGGCAGCCACAAGCATGTCGTCGTTGCGTGTAGCTCCAGAGAAACATGCGTCGAGGAAAACCGTCACGAGTTTTGCGTCTGCCTCACCTAATTCGCGGTAAAGTTCGCTGAGTGAGTAGTTGGTGCGGTTGCTATAGGGAGAGGCATCCACCGGAACCATATAGGCCTGACGGTCTTTGTCATCAGGTTTCCCATGTCCTGAATAATAGAAGATTATGCGACCTTCACCATTTGTAGCTTTGACTTTGTTTTTCAGTTCTTCGATGGCGTTTGTCAGCTGTCCCATAGTGGCGTCTGTTATGATGCGGACGTTGGCTTCAGGAAGTCCGAGTGTCTTTTTGCAGTACTTGGCAAAGATTTCAGCATCGTTGGCAGCATATGGCACACCTTTTATATTGCCCTGGTAATGTTCGTTGCCAATAACAAGTGCGAAGGTACGGTTATCTTTGACTCCTGTAGCAGGAATCTTGATATCGACAGGGTCCACTACCTTTGGGGCTTTGGAATTACTTGCTTCCGGTTTAGAAGTAGGTGCGTTTGCTACGGTGTTTTCTGCAAGCAGTTCAGATAAAGGTCGAAGCATAGCTTTATATCCGGATTCCGTCTCGTCAGTGTAAGTAGATTCTGACTGATAAATATTGCCATCAAGCATGAACGTACATGAGAGGACTGCTAACTGATCCCCGAGTATGCCGAAGCGCGGTTCGAGCTTCACCTTGTTCCAATTAGTTTGGAAATTTTCAGCCTCGTCTTTTGGAACCTTTGCATAAAGTTCACCGTAGGAATGTGTATCTATTGTGAAGACATTATAGTCAGGATCATAATACTCGATAGTGCCGGCAATGCCGTGAGGAGCATACATCGTGAGGTATTCCTCCCTTGCTTGGGAGAGGTATTCCTTCAGTTTTGCCTCACGACTCGCATCTGTGACACGCTCCATATATTCAGCAGAACTTTCGTATGGCTTGCGCTTCTCCCACATTTCCATTGGTTGCTTCACTTTTGACTCAGCATACTCTGAGAATAGTGGTACGGCAACATTTGGGTCTGAATATATGGCTGTCGGAATATTCACACCTGTATTGACACTGTATGAGAACGGTACATCATCGCAATTTTTAAGTGCTGTCGAAAGTACATAGTCTGGAAGGACAACATTGTTTCCCTTTATGACAGTCAGTTTTTTACATCCTTTGAAAGGACCGTTACCTCCTGTCCCAAAATTCATAGGACTGAGCTCCACTATTGCGTGATCAGGGACAACGATATACTCAAGACTTGCACATCCATTAAATGCATCCTCTCCAATCTTGCTGATGGAATTTGGGAGTACAACTGACTTTAAGTTTTTACATCCCTTAAACCCATTTTTTGCAATTTCTGTTACAGTGACATTCGTATTGTTAATACTAAGCATGGTGGGTATTTGCAAGCTTTCCAGTTTAGGGTCTTTTGTTTTAAGGGAGGATGCCGAGGCTGTGCCATCTTTACCAATAGTATATAATACACCATTTAGAACCATGGTGTTGTCAGCATTTACAATAACAGATATTGTCAGCGTAACAAAAAATAATATGTATCTTTTCATATTGATATCAGAAGTCGAACCCAACTTTGGCTAAGATATTCAGGCCAAAAGTTGAATAACTAGAAAGACCATAGTATGCTGAATCATAATAATAGCCATCGCTGGATGTTTGAATAGCCAATCCAAAGGATATTCCTGATGATTGTGAGATGCGTTTCCTAAATCCAAAATCAAGAGCACCGTAGAAGGGAAATCCATATGAGTCTGCAAATTCTGATATTGGTAAGTAGTATCCGGCTTTTATTCCAATATAAGGTTTGAGTGACATATCTAAATTGAAAAAATCATATCTAAAGTTTGCATAAAGTGGAAGTTGTATCGTTGATATTTCAACTTTGTCAGAATTACCAGCGAAACCTGGAATTATACCAAACCCTAACCCGATGAAATAGTTTTTATGTTGAATTCCGTGAGTAGTGGCCAGAGAATAGCTGAAATTAGTGAATAAGTCATCGGTTTGATAATCGAATCCAATACCTCCTTCTACGAAACCTCGATAAGAAACCTGAGCTTTCCCGCTGAAAGCACACGAGAATGAGACGGCAAGGAGCATAATTGATGCGAGCAGTCTCTTGCATACTTTTCCTTTTTGTTTCATGCTTTATTAAGTTTAAGTCTAAAGCCGTTCAACTCCCCATTTCGGCTATGTTGATAAAATGAGAAAAGCGTAGGAGTCTGAATCTGTTGCCGTCCTACCTCTCGAGGCTTCTCGCATTGCCCTATCTAAGTCGGACGGCAACGCAGAAGCCCACGCTAACATATGTATACAATGCCAAAGCTGCCTCTCTCACGAGAGGCTACACCAAAAGCAGGGTATGACATACCAC
>CAMWLX010000379.1 GCA_947175225.1 uncultured Porphyromonadaceae bacterium | reverse complement strand
CACAGCTATGATCATAATGGCTCCCTGCGCCGCAAACCCCGAATACTATGAAAACTCTTTACTTATTTCTATTTGCCATTATCTTTAGCATTCCAACACTAAATGCCCGAAAAATCAAAACCAAGCACACTCTCCCCAAACAGTCTGAGCTGTCAATAAAAGCAGATGTGCCTGATTCCATCCTCTCCCTCTCCTCCGACTCCCTTATATTCGTAGAAAAAATCCGTCCCTCGATCCGCTTCTATGGTTTCGACAAGACTGTCACAAGCAATCTCGAAAGCTTCTTCATCTCAAATGCCCTCGACTCTGAGATAAGCGGCATGGAAATCCAACTCACGTATTTTGACATGAAGGGTCGGCAACTCCACAAGCGCACTGCCACTCTCAACGTAAAAGTTCCTCCCCACGAGACACTTCGGACCGACATCAAAACCTGGGACACCCAGAAATCTTTCTACTATCACAAATCAGCAAAACCAAAACGCCAAGCTACCCCCTTCTCAGTAAAAATCGACCTTCTATCCTTAACCTTTATCCCATAAATAAAAAAAGAGGCAAAAGCCTCTTTTTAATTTTCACGTCATATTTTTATTTACACGTCATAATCTTCAAAACAAGCTTATCCGTAGCTTGCATCGAATCTCGACCGATGCTCGTCAGATTATGAATAGTCTCATCAACGTCATCTGAGATAATACCCTCAGCTGAAGTGACTGCAAAACCTTGCATCGCAAGCATTGCAGACATCATCGCTGTGCTGACTCCACTCGATATCTTCATAGAGCAAGACGGTTTTGCCCCATCACATATCATTCCTGTCAGATTAGCAACCATATTCTTCACCGCATCACACACCTGCTTGTAGCCTCCACCCATTAGATATACCAGGCCACTCGTTGCTCCTGTAGAAGCAACTACACACCCACACAGTGCAGAAAGCCTGCCAAGAGACTGCTTGATATAAATGGATGTGAGATGACTTAAAACAAGAGCCCTAATCAACTGCTCTTCTGAGGCATTGATATCCATCGCATACGAAACCACGGGCATCGTAGCTGTAATACCTTGATTTCCTGACCCACTGTTGCTCATCACAGGCACCATCGCACCTCCCATTCTTGCATCACAGGCAGCTGATGTTAAAGTTATGGCATGCGCTACAGGCGTGTTGCCGAAAAATTTCTCTCCAAAATGAAGCACTGTTGATCCAAGGCAATGTCCATATTCACCTTTCAAAGCAAAATTTGCGGCTGCGAGATTAAGATCCTTAGCCTCTAAGATAAACGATATTTCATCAAGAGGAGCCGTAGTGGCAAATTCATATACCATCTGCATTGTAAGTTCAGGATCCTTTTCTGCACTCTCGTCGTTGCCTTCTGATTGCGTTGATTTCTCAAAAAGCACTTCTCCATCCTTTTCTATAAGTATGAAATTGCTATGTGATCCCGAAATAACGGATCTTACAGAATGACTGTCTCCAAAGGCTCTGACATCTATGTGCAGATTTGAAGGAGCGTCAGCGTCTAAAGATATGTGGATTCTGCCTTCTGATATATACTTACGTCCGGCTTCCACAGCTTCCGGATTGACATCTCGAAGCACTTCAAGGCTATATTCGGATTTCCCTACAAGCGCGCCGAGAGAAATTGCTATTGGCAGACCAATCATGCCGGTGCCGGGGATACCAACTCCCATTGCATTTTTTATGATATTGCCACTCAAATATAGTTCTAACTTTTCAGGCAAGCATCCAAGAGTCTCAGTAGCTTTTGCCACACATAGAGCTACGGCTACCGGTTCAGTACATCCTACAGCCGGAACCACCTCTCTCTTTATCAACTTTATAATCTGCTCACGAAGTATCTTTTCCATTACAAATAAACTAAACCTTTAACTTCTAAACCCCTAAATTGTCGTCAAATGGCAGTATATTGCGATGAGCCATTTCAATTCGCTTGTTGCGCCAGCACTTACGACACACCGCTATATAACGGTCGTTTCCACCAATCTCCACCTGCTCTCCTTCTGTAATTATCTCCCCATTGCCGTCGATTCTTGCATTTACTATTGTCTTTCTTCCACAACTACAAGTAGATTTCACCTCTTCTATTGAATCAGCTATTTCAAACAATCGGCGTGACCCTTCAAAAAGATGGGTCTTGAAGTCGGTACGCAATCCATAGCATATTATGTTGCATCCGTAGTCATCTACGACTCTTGCCAATTGGTCTACTTGCTCGGCGGAAAGAAACTGAGCCTCATCCACAAGCATCCACGACGGCACATCAAGAGTTTGCTCAAAGATTTCCTTCACCATCTCATAGAGGTCGGTGTCAGGATATATCCATTTACATTCACGCTCAATGCCGATGCGCGAACGTATTACATTTTTTTTCTCTCTCGTGTCTACTACAGGCTTAAGACACATGTATCCCATCCCACGCTCTTCAAAGTTATAAGCTGTGGTCAGAAGCATGGCAGTCTTGGCAGACCCCATCGTGCCATATCGAAAATATAATTTTCCAATCCGATTCATAACGCAAATTTACAACTCAATCGCGAGATATGCAAATATTTTCCCTTAAATAAGCATTATTTGAAAAATAAGAATTAACTTTGCA
The DNA here is from genome assembly GCA_947175225.1 of uncultured Porphyromonadaceae bacterium. Lineage (GTDB taxonomy): Bacteria > Bacteroidota > Bacteroidia > Bacteroidales > Muribaculaceae > Lepagella. Next base: position 1,420 of record CAMWLX010000379.1, on the reverse strand, counting down.
CTCTCAAAGCTCATGAGAATATGAATACATATCATCACCCACATCCATTTCTTCTTGAATCAGGAGATTCTCTTAAAGAATTAGATATAGCTTATCATACCTACGGCACCCTTAAAGAGAAAAAAGACAATGTAGTCTGGGTCTGCCATGCCCTCACGGCAAATAGCGACGTAACAGACTGGTGGCCTCACACTGTCGAGGCAGGTTGTTTTCTCGATCCGGATAAATGGTTTGTAGTTTGCGCCAACATTATCGGATCCTGTTACGGATCGACTGGACCAATGTCAACCAATCCTGATACCGGGGAGCCATACTACAATGATTTTCCCAATTTGACTATACGGGATATGGTAAATGCTCACCGTCTACTTGCCGACAATCTCGGCATAGAGCGGATTAACACTCTCGTTGGATGCTCTGTAGGTGGTTTTCAAGCTATTGAATGGGCAGCGATGCAGCCTGAACGCTTCGACAAATTCATCTTCCTCGCCACTTCCCCAAAAGCTTCTCCTTGGAGCATAGCGTTAGACGAAACCCAACGAATGGCGATACTAAGCGACAAAAGCTATGGCGAAAAACGCCAGGATGCAGGAAGAGACGGGCTCGCTGCAGCCAGAGCAATCGGACTACTCTCCTATCGCGGCCCATGGGGATACAATAAGACTCAACAGGACCCTCCTACTGATGCAATTCCCACTACACACCGCGCTTGCACTTATCAGCAATACCAAGGAGAGAAACTTTGCCGCCGTTTTGACGCTTATTCCTACATGACGATACTCAATGCTTTCGATACTCACGACGTAGGCAGAGGGCGCGGAGGCATCGACAAAGTGCTTTCCACTATTAAAGCACCGACTATTGTCATCGGACTGACCACCGACATCATATTCACTCCGGATGAAATGCGTGAACTGACAGCACTGCTCCCCAATGCAAAATACTTCGAGATACAATCGGAGTTCGGACATGATGGCTTCCTCGTAGAGCATCAACAACTTAATGACATTCTCACCAAAAATTAACACAAAAACTTTGGTCAGATAAAAAATATTTTGTAATTTTGCATCGCATTTCGCGCCAAGGCTCTTAAAGACAGAGGCAAACTGCCATCTGCGCCCAACGCAACAACCAATAATATAACAAAATAAAATGTACGCAATCGTAGAAATCAAAGGTCAGCAGTTCAAAGCCGAAGAAGGCAAGTATCTGTATGTGCACCATCTCGGCGATGAAGTAAAGGAAGGTGAGACAGTAGTCTTCGACAAGGTACTTCTTCTTGACGCCGACGGCGACGTGACTGTCGGTGCTCCTGCCGTAGAAGGAGCAAAAGTAACTTGCGAAGTTCTCCTTCCCCTCGTAAAGGGCGATAAAGTTATCGTCTTCAAGAAAAAACGTCGCAAAGGCTATCGCCGTCTCA
>CAMWLX010000378.1 GCA_947175225.1 uncultured Porphyromonadaceae bacterium | reverse complement strand
CCGTCATAGCCGTCCTCCTTGGCGTGCATGATGCCGCAGTCAGGGTCTGTGGGGGATACCCCGCACCTTCCGTTGCATTGTCCCACCACTCTGTCATGTGCTTCCTTCCGGTCACAGGCATCCCTGATGGCCTTGATCTTCCCTCGTGTTTTCCTGAGCCCCTCCTTCCGGGTCCGTTCCTCGATCTCATCGGCTATACGGCGTGCATCCTCCGGAGTATACCGGCCGACATGACCCTGCCGCTCATTATCTTCGCATGTGTCCCCGTTTTCAACCTGCTCAAGCAATCCGTTCACTGCCTCCTGTATGTCTTCATCTGCCGATGCGCTGAACCGCTCATAATTGCTGCGCCATCTTATCTTACGGCGCGATGCCCTCGAACGTATCGTGCTGCCGTCTATATACAGGTCCTCCGACAGCTTTATCTCACCCCTCTCCACAAGGATGGTGACCAGGCCGGAGAATATCGTCTTGATGAAGGGCATGCAGCGCGTCTTGAAGCGGCTGATTGTCGAGTGGTCGGGAAACTGATAGGAGGATAGCCATATGAGATGGGCGTCGCGACGCATCGCATCCTCCAGTCCTCGTGTGGAGAAGATATTGTTCATGTAACCGAACAGGATGACCTTCAGCAGCATCACCGGATTATATGGAGGCTGGCCGTCGGATGACTTCGAGTAACTGTCATGGATTGCCCGGAGGTCAAGCTTATCCACAATCTCCGAAATAAGTCGGGCTGGAGCATCTTCAGGGATAAAATCACCCAGATTGGGCGGAAAAATCAGATTTTCGTTGGATATATAAGGTTTATACATTAATTTTGCATTGAAATGTTTAACACCGTAAAATTACTAAATTTTATGGACATAAAAAAGCCCCAGCTTGTGAAAGTTGAGGCTTTTGTTCACTTTTTTTGGGTGTGGAGGATGTTCTGCAACACCCCCTTTATGGATTTGGAATCCACGCTCTCAACATGCGTTGAGATTTACTTGCTGGAGCGTGATGAAGTGAAGGTCAGAGTTGCTTCTCCCGGCACAAGACCGTCGGGCATATCTTCAATCTTAACAGACTTGATAGGAATGCTCAATGTGCAGTAAGACATGGATTTGTCGACTTCGAGGAGAGTGGCATCAAGTCCGAGGATATTGTTGCCAGAAGCAGGTTGGCTCATTTTAGCCATGTCGATTTCCATTGGAAGTCCAGCCCAAGTGAGACCAGGAGCCGGGTATCCATTCCAGAAATACCTTACATTTACGATTGCTGACTGCTTGTTGCTGTCAACAGCCTTAGTGGTGAGGCCTGTGATGGAGAAGACTGAGTCTTTCACTACGTAAACTGTACCATCTTTTACAGCTGCGTTATCGAACGACATCGTGATGTCAACGTTCGGGAGATCTTTGTCATTAGAGCAAGATGAAATCATCATTGCGAATGGAATGACAAGAAGGAGATAAAGTAACTTTTTCATTTCTTTGTTTGTGTGTTTTAGTTATTACTTATTGCATTAGTTTTTCTATTAGAAGAACACATAAGTTAGATTAAAGTTGGAAGATTCGGGAGTTTTTATTAATTTTGTAGTTTGATAGACTCACACAGAGAGCATACAGAGATTTTTATATGAAACGGTATATTGCATTAATAGTGTTTATAACAGCGGTAACCTCATTGTTTGGGGCTTCCCCGGTAGATAAGTTTTTGAGGTCGAAGAGTGTTTCAGCCAATAATACAGCAGTGCTTGTGCAGGACTTGCAGACAGGCAAGGTATTGGCCTCCCATAATACTGACAAGCCTTTGCTACCGGCTTCAATCATGAAGACAGTCACTATAGCCGGACTGCTTATGGAGAAAGGTCCGGATGATAGATTTCACACCTTAGTCTATGCAGACGGACCCATCAATGGGCATACCATCGAAGGGGACTTGCTTATCGTAGGAGGGGGTGACCCCACATTGGGAGCCGATTGCGCACCGGAATCAGCAGACATAGCCGAGGAAATCATAGCGGCATTACGGCATAAGGGTATCACGACAATCAATGGGAATTTACGAGTGGATACATCGCTCTATACAGGCCCTGCATGCCCACCAAGCTGGGTGGCGGCAGACTTGAATGAGTCATACGGAACCGGAAGCCATGCACTCAATTATAAACGCAATGCGTCAGGAAGCAGGGCAGTGAAGTATCCGGAGACAAACTTCCTCCGCGATTTAAGTTCCCGACTCAAAGGGGCGGGGATTTCAGTAAAAGGGGGGAATGTAGTTGACAATGATGGTTTGACCGACATAGAGAATGCCTCTTTTCTGCTCGATCATATGAGCGACACATATGCAGAAGTGATGAGAAGTTGCATGATGCGTAGCGACAATCTCTTTGCAGAGACATTGCTAAGGGCTTTTGCTATGGGACGCGGCAAGAAGGGCGCCACAAGTGCGGGAGCTGAAGAGATGCTGGAGTATTGGGATAAGTTGGGAGTGCCGGTGAAGGGCGTTACGCTGATTGATGGGAGTGGGTTGTCACGATCAAACAGGGTAACGGCTGACTTCATCAACGGTATTCTGCAAACAATGGGGAACAATGACGATTATGCATCGTTTATGCCCCTTGCCGGACAAGAGGGAACGCTTTCGAGTTTCTTAAAGGATACGGCTCTTGATGCTTATGTGGCAATGAAGACGGGGAGCATGAAAGGGATACAGTGCTATGCCGGGTATAAGCTTGATGAGGAGTTTGCGCCTACTCATTCCATCGTCATCATAATGAACGAGATCGGACAGCGTGGAGCTGCGCGAAAGGCAGCTGAGGATCTACTCCTCGACCTCTTCGACGGGGAGTGAGCGTTTGACTATGTAGAGGTCGTAGTAAGAAAGGAGGAGCGTAGTCAGCGGAAGGGCTATTATCATTCCGAGGAATCCGAGCAGAGAGCCCCATATAGACAAAGCGAGGAGGATAACTGCAGGGTTAAGCCCCATGGCCTTTCCCATGATTTTAGGAGTCAGGAAAAGATCCTGAATGCATTGCACCACTACGTAGACAGCCATACATTCCCAGAAGAGTATCCAGAAAGAGGGACCTCCGGTAATGGAACCGACAAGACATAGAATTGCCGCTATCGGAAGAGAAATCATCTGAAGATAAGGCACCATATTGAGCATGCCGATGAAAAGTCCGAAAATCACTGCCATCGGCAGACCGATGATTAGAAATCCGGCTGCGAAGAGAAGTCCAACGAGCGCGGCTATATAAAATTGCCCACGGAAGTAGCGGTTCATCGCATTTTCAATGTCTTTTACTATATGATACACTTGCTTGCGCTGTCCATAAGGGACAAGTTGACGGAGAGAAAGGACGAAACGCTCGTAGTCGAGCATAATGAAAATCACATACAGCACCACTATAAGCCAACTTATAATACCAATAATCAAGCTCAGTGAACTACCGATGAACGACCAAGTCTGGTTAAGGCTATTCTTCACAAGTTCCCACCATTGATCACGGCTCAGGAGCCGCCCTATTTTGTCAAAGTCGACGTTTTCACGAATGAAATTATGTATTTCATTCGATATATAGGGAATTTGAATTTGGCTTGACGCATATTCTCGGATTACCTTTGCCATTTCAGTGCATTCTTCGACAAGATAAGGGATAAAAATCCAGCAAAGGATGCCGACGAGAAACACTGCCTCAAGCAGGGTAATTATCACGGGAAAGAAACGGCGCTTACACCCAAAAATCCTCTTATTGAATGATACGGAGGGTTCGAGTATGTAGGCAATCAAGCAAGCAACGAAGAATGGCAGGAGGACGTCGCTTAAAAGATTGAGAAGATAAAGCGTGATGACGAGTCCGCATAAGGAGAATATAATGCGGATAACTCGGTCGAAAGTGTAGGGACGGCGAGGCATAGGAGTGTTCAATTGTGAGATTATTTCATTTTGTCGAATTGGTCGGGGTCACCTACTATCCAGAGGAGATCGCCGGCTTTGAGGATGGTTTGCGGACCGGGATTGATAAATTCGCTGCCATTACGCTGCACAGAGATGAC
>CAMWLX010000377.1 GCA_947175225.1 uncultured Porphyromonadaceae bacterium | reverse complement strand
ATGGTGGACTATAGAAGAGTTGAAATCCAATACTTCGGAATTGACGCCTAATCTTCGGCATGAGCTGACTTATGTCTTAATGCATAATGCATAATGCAAAATTCATAATTGGTTTGCAAATTCACCAGCATATCATCACATATTGGCAATGTTGAGACTTATTCAAAAGTTGGGAATTAATAGATTATGGAATTTAGTCAGGAGGAAGTTTATTTGATTGGGGCGGCGTTGGCATTGATAGTGACGACATTGCTTTGTATGCCTTTTGGACGCTATAACTTGAAATGGTTTTGGAGTCATAAACGTGTAGGTCCGTTGAAGGAGGCGGCTATTGAAGCTGCAGTGGCGTTAGGCATTACAGTGTTTAGTTTTTATGTCTTTAAAAATTTCTTTGTCTATTCCTCTGTCATTTGGGTTATTGGGGTCGGTGCCATATTAGGATGCGTGGCCTTGGTCTTTTATTTGCTTCCATTTAACCGCAGGTATTATCAAAAATATTCTTCGTTATTTCAAGATGAATGGAGCCAACAATCAGGACAAAAAATTAATGTAATTGTTTATTATCTTCTTAATGTGTTTTTGTTCATTTTTGTAGTTGTTGGAGTGGGAGGTGTGGCTTTTGTGGAATGGATTATGCCTGATGTTGTTGTAATTGAGAATGGCCCGAAACGTGCATTGTATGAGTACAAAGTAAGGGAATATTATGTCTTCCCTTATGAAAGGGGATTGAAGCCAGGGGGTAGTTATATTGATAATCAATCTAAGGATACAATATACAGAGTTGTGGTGAATTATGGATATATTGGAGAAGACAAATATAATTATTACACAGTCAATGCCAAGTATCCCCCTCATTCATTTTCTCGTATGCCGTATCATGAAATCCATGTGATGGATACGATAGCTCCTGTCATGCCGGCATCCTATAATAAGAGGACAGGAGAAAGGTATCATACGCAGAGGGTTTACCTGACGGATTATGAGCATCTATGGGATTTCAAGATTTTGCGACCACGAAAGTTTGGCATAGAGCGTAATAAATGGGTTGATTCCATTCGGGAGACGAAAAACCGAGTCTTAAAAGAGGATTATAAAAAGTATAGGGCATACAAGAAAATTGATTCGTTGCCTTATCCACGACTCCGGCCGATTCCTGAGAAACAACGAAAAGTCATACCTAATGAATAATTTTTAATTATGAATAAGATAGTGGTGGCTATGGATTCGATGAAGGGGTGTTTGGATTCTTATCATGCATCCCTATGGATGGCAGTTGGGCTTCAGGAGGCTTGGCCGGAAGCGAAGGTGGTTTTTGCTCCTGTTTCGGATGGAGGGGAAGGAATGTCGCAAATGGTAGCTACCGGGCAAAAGGGAATAGAATTTTGTGAATGTCGTGTTAAGGATCCTCTTGGAAAAGCGATTGATGCGAAATGGCTGATGGTCAATAATTGTGATGGGAGAAGTGCATATATCGACTTTGCGTCAGCCGCAGGACTGACGTTGGTTCCGGAAAAACTTCGTAATCCGCTCAATACTACGAGTTACGGTGTCGGGCAGATGATAAAGGACGCTATAAATAGAGGAATACGGGATATAAGGCTCGGACTTGGAGGCTCAGCAACTGTGGATGCCGGGCTCGGTGCTCTTCAGGCATTGGGTTTGCGGCTGGTGGATGTTGATGGAAATGAACTTCCACGTCCATTTCGTGGTGATATGCTCTCAGAAGTTGCAAATATAGAGTTTTCTGATGATTTTAAGAGGAAATCTGCCGACCTTAAACTGACTTTGCTGTGCGATGTCAGAGCGCCTTTTACCGGGAAAGAAGGCGCTGCTCATATCTTTGGTCCTCAGAAAGGTGCATCTGACGAGGATGTTAAGATTCTTGAGGAGGGAATGGAGAATATCAGAAAGTTGATATATAAGAAGATAGGAATAGATCTCAATATTAAGCCAGGAAGTGGAGCTGCCGGAGGCGCAGCAGGTGGGCTGATGGCATTGGCTGGAGGTGAGATTAAGAAGGGAGCATCGACACTGCTTGATCTGACAGGCTTTGATGATGACATAGAAGGGGTAGACCTTATAGTAACTGGAGAAGGGAGTTCTGACCGACAGACACTTATGGGTAAGATACCTTTTGAAATACTTCAAAGGGGGAAGAGGAAGGGGATTCCTGTGTGGCTTGTTGCTGGGAGAGTTGCTGATAAACAAGCGTTGCTGGATGCTGGATTTGAGAGAGTGATTTGCATCAATTCGCCGGATATTGTCGCAAGGAGCGGCACCATTGGAAAGAATCCAATGGTGCCGGAAGTGGCTGCAAGGCGGCTTGCTTCAATTATCAATTGATGAGGAAGAGGACGATGAGGGAGGAGAAGACGAGGGTGATGTTGGCTACAGCATAGGTGATGGTGAAGGAGAGGTTGGGGACGTCTGAGCCGAGGGCGTTCTGGATTGCTCCTATCGAGGCTACGCTGCATCTTGATCCTGCTACGCATCCCAATACTTCGGGAGTGGAGAAGCGGAAAATCTTATGCGCTATGAAGACATTTATGACGATGCTTATGAGGGTCAGCAGTAAGCCAATGCCCACTATCGCTATTCCTGCTTCATGAAGACCTGCCATCAGGGCGCTTCCTGCCGAAAGACCTAAGACGGAGATGAACATATTCACTCCGAGATTATTCATAATCCAAAGCGCAGATGACGGGATATGCCCGAATGATGGACGCTTGGAGCGTAGCCAGCCAAGTACAAGTCCTGAGAACAATGCGCCAACACTTACGCCTAATGCCATCGGTATGCCATTTATCTTTATTGATAAAGCACCTACGATGCAGCCTAAGGCTATGCCTAATCCTACAAATACCATATCCGTGACATTTGTATCGCGGTCAGCATAGCCAATTTTATTTGCAGCAGCCGCAACGTCGCAAGGCCAACCTACGAGGGTGATTACATCTCCACCACTAAGTTCAGTATTGTTTTTGACTGGAAGCGACAGACCGTTTCTTTTCAGAGATGCTATGGCAATGCGGTCCATATATTCCTGAGAGCGTAACTGTCCGAGAGTGATGCCATCTACATTTTTTGAAGATATCGTGACCGGAGTACGTTCTGCACCGAAATTCAGAAGTTCTTGATCCGCAACCTCAGGTCCCGGAGGCGATGGAAGGGCTGATATCTCTTGAGATCGTCCGCCCAGCACTATATGATCTCCTTTAGATAGACGCACATCGGGGGAAGGATCTGTAATGACATCATTGATCCGGGCACGCACGAATACCACACGCACATTCATTGACTTATAGTGCTCCCGGATTTCTTCAGGCGAACGAGGAGTATCGAAAAAAGTGTCTGTAATTTCGTATGCACGATATACTACAGGGCGGCGAGCCGGAATCATACCCGGACCGAGTGGAGTATCTGATCCTTCAAGTTTTTGCTCCATGGCTGCTACGTCTGCCTGCACTTTCTTTAATCCACCGATCATTTTTGGTGCCATAGAGGATAGAAACCATGCAGTGAAGACTGTGCCGAGTACGTATGTCGCGGCATAGCATGCCGGTATCAGTTTAAGTATGTGGTCTTTGACCGAGTCTTCCATCGGCATTTCCTTCAAGGTGTCGGTCATAAGTCCTAAGGAAGCAGAGGCATTCTGCGATCCGGCAAACAAGCCGGCTGCAACACCCTTGCTATAGCCGAGTATTTCAGCCGCCCCTACGACGACTCCTGCACTGACAAGAGCGGCAACAGCAGCGAAAGCCACTATTTTCACTCCATTTCCCTTGAAGGCACGGAAGAACTGAGGACCAACACCATATCCTACTGAAAAGAGGAAGAATAGGAAGAATACAGTCTTCACCATATCAGGAATTACTATGTCGAGTTGCCCGATGATGACACCAACGATAAGTGTGGCGGCTACAGATCCAAGAGAGAATGAGCCGAAACGGACTTTACCGAGCAGGAATCCGAGTCCGAGGGTCAGGAAGAGAGGTATCAGGGGGTGGGATTGGAGGAAGGGGAGCATATTTATTAACTATGAACTATTAACT
>CAMWLX010000376.1 GCA_947175225.1 uncultured Porphyromonadaceae bacterium | reverse complement strand
GTTCCACTTCTATGTTGATGATCTCGGATTCGGGCTTAACGTAGATTTCTTTTTTGTTTTTTTCTTTCATAATGCATAATTTTAGTTGGTACAAAATTATGATAATAATTCGGAACAACCAAAAATTGGATGCGACAATTTTGAATTTGGATGCGACAATTTTTAGATGGTTGATTGTTAGTTAATTATACGATTAACTCAGTTGTATTGTCGGAGTGAAAATTTGGTATAGATGAGAAAGAGTGGTAATATTATGGTCACAAATTATTTTCAGAGCGGATGGCTGATGCGGCTTCCTTATACTGTGTGGGCGTCATGTCAAAGCGCTCCTTGAAAGCACGCTGTAAGGTGCGTGCTGTGCCGAAGCCGAGACGTGTGGCTATTTCCGCTATGGTTTCAGAAGAATCGCTGTCAAATATACGTCGAGCTTCTTCCACGCGGTATGAGTTAATGTAGGCGTGAACAGTCTGGTCGTGCTCAGAACGTATGAGTTGAGCAAGAGCATCCTGTGTGATACCAAGGAACTCTGCCAGCTCGCTTCGCCCGAGAGCCGGATCAGTATATGGCTGATCCGTAATCATATGTCGGTCAAGTCGAGAAATAAGACTATCTTCTTCATTTTCCTGAGAAGGCTCTGTTATCTTTTCGATAAGAGTCTGGTTTGTCCGATCGTATTCATGCAGGCGCTCAACGAGCAGACGGTTTCGTTTGCGCTCCATCAAGGTATTCCTGTAGGCTACTCCTAAAAGAACCATAAGTAATAGCGTCACAGATCCGAGCCCAAGTAGGCGCATGGTATTGACGCGTTTTTCTTCACGATCCAGCTCTGATCTGTAGAGAAGAGTGAGATCCTTTAGCCTGCGGTCCGTAAGTTTAGCTGAAAGGGAATCGTGGTATGTGATGTATTGTGAATAAGTGCGGGCACTTTCTTCATGAAGCCCGGCCATATTCTGCACCTCAGCTTTAAGCTGCAGGTCTCTTACATAAAACCAAGGGAAACAATGGTGAGTCATGAGCAAAGTGTCGACATCTGCGAGAGCACTTGAAAAGTTGCCGTCATGTGCCCTTACACGACTTTTGACGTCATAGAAGTGTTCATAAGCGCGAGCCGGTAGTTGCTTGTCAATGAATGTCGCGGCACTGTCGAGAAGATTGTGTGCTTTGAGTGTGTTTCCTGTGAGGTATGCATTTTCTGCCCGAAATGCAAGAGCAGTTACCGGATAATGACCGGTTGGGTCAACCCAAGAATTTTCTGATACATTGCGATCTACAGTATCTGCATATCTTGTTCCTGCAAGAAGCATGGTGGCAGTATCTGAATTAGCCCGTGCAATAATATGTATCCATTCGTCGAGACTCGTAGATGTTCCGAAGTGGGTGCCGGATCTCAGAGGATCAGTAGCGTAGGGCAGTGCGGACAGAGCTTCTTCCTGAGCATGGTCAGATTGGGATAGCTTATAGAGAATCTGTGCCCTTACGCGTTTAGCCATAGCCATAGCAAGAGAGTCGGTGACCTCTTCGGCTTCATGCTGCATCCTAACTGCAAGAGAATCTGCCTCTGCATAGCGTCCGTCGGAAAAAAGACGGTCAATAAGCACATTTACTGCCCCAAAATAGCATGCGTCTTTGCCTGACATTCTCATACTGTCGACAATAGCTTCAATTTGAGGGACAACTGCCGGATCGCCCGGGTTAAGATTCTGAAGCTTTTGCACTGTCAACACCCGTCTTACAGCCTCCTCTTGGTCATAATGATTAGTTCCTCTGTCACAGCAGGTTGACAGAAGAATAAAGCAACATGCCAGATATGTCAGAATCCGTTGTAGAAGCATACTCTTAGAAACAGTATGCAAAATTAATCATTTTTTCTTAAACAAACCTTTATTTTTAGAATTTTATTTAAGACAGCCGTCGGGTGTGGGGTCGAAGACTACAACCGGTTTTCGGTATATACCTTCCATCAGGCGTGTGAGATTTACTACAGCATCCTTTCTGGCTTGCCTTACTGTTCCATTACTATATAGACGACGTATTGCCTTAGCTTTTATCTTGCTTTTGACTCGATTTTCTTCAGTAGTAGTGAACTTATTGCTTCTTAGGAAAGCCATAGGACCGATGGCTTTAGTGTCGATCACTTCCCATGCATTTTTCTCATTAGATTCATAAACTTCTACAATTTCCCTCGGAAGAACAATCCTTATTGTATCGCCTGAATCGTCAATTTGCATGTTTTCCATATCAAAAGAAATACTTCCGCTTTGTTTTTGGACGGCAAACATAACTTTTGAATTGACAGTATCGAGAATTGAGACCTCATTATATATCTCCATGGAACACAGACGAGCCATTTCTTTTATGTCGCCGAGTTGGGATGGAAACACCTCAATTTCTTCCGGTTTTTGGAAATATCGATAAAACTGCCATCCAAGGAAAGCTAAAGCAACTGCCAGTATAAGAGGCAGAATGTATTTAAGAGCTTTAATCATAGTTTTTTATATTATAATCTCCTCCGTCTGTGATTTCATCGCTAAATCGAATATAAGCAGTGTAGCCGGCATTTTTGAAAAGATTTTCGAAGTAGGAGCGGGCTTTTCTTCTTGCTGTGTCTTCAAGTCGCTGTTTATACTCAGGATTACCTTCAAGTTCTTTCTTAAGTTCGGTGCTTGCCTTCTCCTTCATCTTTGCTCTTTCCTTGGAGTCGATTTCAGTACGGAACATGCCGACATTTTCGTATTCCTTTTTCATTTCCATATCCCTGCCGGCAATTTCGACCTTGACGGGAGGAAGTGTCACTTTGACAATCTTGTTCTCTTCATCAAATTCCATATTCTCCATCTCGAATTGGTAGAGATCAATGTATGCCTTGAGATATGTGTCGAAAGAATAGACGGCAATTCTTTTTCCTACTTTATACCAATCGGTACGTTCTGTCTTGACAGTCTTTGTCACTGCCATAGAAGCAAATTCTATCTTATTGACATGTCGGATTTCTTCGTAGATCGATGTGTGGTCAGGAGCCTGTTTTTTTGAGCAAGCTAAAAGAAACGGAATTGCAAAGAGAATGGTAAGTGCTTTGAACTTAGACATGAAATAATTGAGAATTAGTTTTTTAGGATTTTGATTTGCCGACCGGAGGTTCGGAAAGTGTGACTTTTACTATGGTAGTCCGGTCAAGGCTTCTTGCGATAGTCTCGTCGAAGTGATCCATATATTTTGGGAGAAATCTCTCGCAGATCAGACGTAGGGCAAGGATTTTTTCCTCTCGGTCTGTCACAAAGTCAGCTTTTCCGATTGCTATTGCGGAGTTATAGTGTTCTGTGAAATTATTTTTTTCTTCCTCGTATTTTGGACTGCATTTGCTGACTGCCGAAAGGCTGACAATTGGATTATGCTTGATGCAATCAATTTTCTCTCCTTCGTCGGCGCAATGGAAATAGAAAGTTGAGTCATTTTTCATAGCAAGCGACAATGGCACGCCGTAGGGAGTTCCATCAGGACGGACCATACTCACAGTCACGTAAGGAGCTTTGCAAAGTACATCCAAAGCCCAAGCGGCATCCATCTGCCGCGACGCCTTCCTCATTTGTCTCATAATTATAATTATTATAATTGTTTTAAATGCAAAGATAATGAAAAAAATCAAATAAAAATATCTCGAAGAGGTATATTCAGATTTTTTAAGATATTAGGGGGATATGGTAACTACTGAGAACTTCGCTTTGCTGGTTTTAGGAGACCACAGAGGAAGATTACTGGAACGTTATATATGTTGTTTTCTATGGATGCTTTAGTGGACAGTGGGACGGATGCAATTGGCGGTCATGGCTCGGCAGGGGGCGCATAGTGACCTCTCGGCTGCTGAGGGATGCTAAGCGGATTGCATATTTGTTAAATTTGCGGATGAATCTCGCGATATGTGGCTTCTCGGAGGAGGATTAAGCCGGGTATTGAGGTGGTACGAAATAAGATAAGCACTCTGATTAAAAAAGTCATTTTTTGCTTTAGAATAAGAACAAAAATTAATAGCAATAGATCAAATATTTTGCAAGAAAAATAGGATAATATAAATTTTATTGTTAAA
>CAMWLX010000375.1 GCA_947175225.1 uncultured Porphyromonadaceae bacterium | reverse complement strand
GTAGAAAAAAGTCACATGGAAAAAGTTGGTGTTGGCTCTTTGGTCATAACCAACAAGCATTTTTTCTTCCACTGCCCAACTGCCAGTTCCAAGATTCCCTTCACAAAGATAATCGGAGTTTCCCCTTATTCCGATGGCCTTGAAGTGCATAAGGAAGAAGCAAAACCCAAAAGAACTGTGTTTCAAGGTTTTGATCCTTGGTTTGTGATGAATGTGATTTCTCAATTGTCGAATTTATAATATTTTGAGTATTATGAAACAATCAGAGAATATATTACTCAAGCGTGTACTTAGGAAAACGAGAGTTTCTCATTTTTCTGAGCTGGATAAAATTATAGGTTTCTACAAAACTATCCTTGAGTTAGAAAGAAGTAAAGAACCTGATATTACTACTTATTATCCTTATGCCCTGCATTTCAAGGATAATGATGGTGATGTCATGCTTATTGACCTTCCCTGTAATCTTAATTTCACTAAAGCTTTCCTGGACAATAAGGATTTGACTTTTCCCAAAGATTTATACGTGGGTTTACCGATTGTTCGTAAAGATAAAGCAGGGCAAACCGTTATATTCAGCCTGACGGTGGATTATGATGATTTAAAAGGATATGACCCCTATGAAAATCTTTTACCCATTCGGATTTCAAATCTTTCATTAGATAACCGACACATTGATGCGTTGGAACTTTCTGAGGAAAAGATTGAAGAAATAGAGAATGAGATAAGCCAAGTACAAAATATCAGTGACCTTCAGGATTTAGTCAAAAGGTATTTGGGCGAGAACGCAGAATTAAAGATGGAATTACAACTTGCGTTGAGTTCCAAAAATATTGCTTTAGCACAAATCTCTGCTGAGCTAAATAAACTTAGCTATTCTATGGTAGAGAAGAATGAACTCCTAAAGTCATTTCTTACTCATTCAAAATTTGATAACCTGATTGAGAATATCTCTGTTGATGAACTAATTCCGGTAAGCGCATTGGATGAAAGTCAAGCCTCTGTGGTAGCACAGGCATTGAGTAACCGATTCTCTGTAGTTACAGGGGCTCCCGGCACAGGAAAAACTCAGGTAATCCTAAATATCATTACTAACGCTTTGATGAAAGATAAAACTGTGCTGGTGGCAAGTAAGAACAACAAAGCGGTAGATAACGTGAAGGAGAGGTTTGACTTGATTGATTCAAGTCAGTACCTATTGCGTTTTGGGAAGAAGGAGTATGTGAGAAGTCAGACAGTTCCCGCCTTGTCTCATATCCTTAACCGTATGAATTCTCTCAAGGCAGTGCCGGATACCCTATCAGGTTTGCTTTCTCAATACAGGGATCTTTCAATCAAAATTAAGGATGCAAAAAAGAAACTGGAAAGAATAGATGAACTTAAAGTCTCTATCCCAAAATTACTATCTGAAAAAGCTACTTTCGAATCAAGGATAGATGAAGAGAACCGGAACTATGTTTCAAATATTGACGGTATAAAAAACAGATACTCCGATGTGGCTCATTTGGAGATTGAATCTACCGATGCCCTTGCTCGTACGACAAGTAATATAATCCGATTAAGAAATACGTTACAACGTAAATATTCAGGGATTTCCCGAATATGGTATAATCTATTCTCCAAAAGAAAACATGCTGAGATATTTCTCGGTTATGTTGAGGATCTTCCTTTCTCAATCAAGGGTGAATTAAGGGATAGGAATCAAGTGTACTCTTTAGAAGAATTTGAATCCGGTAATATCATTGTCGAGAAATCAACCCAAATGATTTCTGTTCTTGAACGAATAATTGATAGTTTTCGAGCATTGGATAAGGAGAAATCTCGTCACTTTAAAGCAATTTCTAATCTCAACTCTAGCCTTGCGAGTGTAGATGGTAGATATAATGCGCTCGCAACGGAATTGGAGGCTTTAAGTGCTAAGAAAATTGATTTTATACATTCCATCAAGAGTGCTAAGACTGCATTGATAAATCTTGGACCGCAGCTTATTGCAGCCAAAATATCGGAAATTGAAAGAGATGAGAGTGCATCTGATAAAATAAGTTCATACAAGTCCTATCTTCCAGACAGTATTCCTTGGAAAGATAATGAAGTGCCAGCTTTTATTAGAAAAACCAAGGATTTTCTTTCGGTGTGTAGGTTAATCTCTGTAACAAGCCTTTCTGTTAAGACAGGATTTCCTTTGGTGGATAATCTGTTTGATATTTTGATTATTGACGAGGCTTCTCAGTGTGATATTGCCTCAGCCCTTCCTCTTATTCTAAGAGCTAAACAAGTAGTGGTTATTGGAGACCCTATGCAGTTGAAACATATAACTTCTGTTCGTAGAGAAGAGGAAGATACCATTCGTGAGCATTTGGGTCTGACTTCCAGACCATACCTAAAGTATGCAGAACAGTCCTTGTGGGATTACGCGGCCGACTTCTTGGCTCACGCTAACCAGAATAGTTCTCCAATTACTTTGGAAAACCATTACCGATGCCACCACAATATTATAGGCTACTCGAATAATCAGTTTTATAGCAAATTTCTCGACAAGCCATTGAACGTCAAAACAGATGAAAGCAGAATGACACTACCTCAAAAGGGAGTCGTGATGATAAACATACGGGGTCAACAAGAGTCAGAAAATGTCAACATCAACCGTATAGAGGCTGACAGAGTGGTCAATCTTGCAAAAGAACTATGCTCAATTCAAGCCGACGTGTCCATTGGAATAGTAACACCCTTCCGTGATCAAGCGGACTACATCAAATCACGGTTCGATGATTCTCTGAAAAACAATGTGGAGGTTAATACTGCACACGGATTTCAGGGAGATGAGAAGGATGTGATAATCTATAGTTTGGTTGTAACCGATAATTCTCCTCAACGAAAGGTCAACTGGATAGATTACATGGTTCCTAATCTCGTTAATGTGGCCGTTACACGTGCTCGACAGACTCTGTATTTGGTCGGTAATGCTAACTACATAAAGGCTGTATCTCCTGAACGAAATGCTCTGGGGTACTTAATCCGTTATGCTCAATCCAAAACTAAATGATTATGGAAGAAGGAGTATCAATAGAACAGCTAATAAGACGTGCCATAGAAGATGGTCTAACATTGGAGATCGATTACGCTAAAAACAGTTATGAGAAATCTTCTCGTGTTATTAGCAATATCACGATAAGCGCAGAGTATGGCGTCGGATACATAAGTGCGTATTGTCATATGAGAGAGGAAGACCGAACCTTCAAAATCTCTCGGATTGTAGATGCACGAATTGTACCCAGTTCCAGCAAAAGAACCGCGAAGCAGATGTTCAATTATGATTTCGACACAAGTAAGCCAATATTCAATCTCTACGGAGAAGAGTATTGATAACCTAATGCGTTAATTCGTATATGAAAACGACCAGAGACTATTATTTTGAATATATCGAAAGTGCCCACAGAGAACTTTTAGAAAACTGTCCACAATGGGTTAATCTTAACCTGTGCATGGATCAGTTTATCTCCTTGTTATTATCTATTCTCAAAAAATTATCGGTTACTGACTTAGAAGAGAAATATCGTCTCACTCTGACTGTCTCATTTATACGAACTCACTTTGTAATTATTGATTTAATTGAAGCGAGCGATTTGATAGAAGCAGCTACTCTAATTCGTAAACAGGCAGAATTGCTTGCACGATTTAATGAAATTGGAGATAAAGATTTGCATAAGTTATTTGGTAAGACGCCAAATATTGCGGCCGTAAATATAGGCGCAACTTATGGGTCGTTAAGTGAGATTGCTCATTCATCAAAATTAGAAACTATGTCCTTATTGGGTATACAAGCCAATGCGGAGCATACAAGCTTTTCTGTGTATCCTGTTTTTAATGAACATACATTAAAAACAATTTCTATTTACTGCGATGTGTTCTGTAAATTTGTAGCAGCAATGCTTCAATATGAACAACTATCTATATCAAAGGATTTTAATACAATTTCGATGGAGATTATAAACAATTTCATTGAGGAAGGTTTGAAGTCGAACATAGATTACTTTGAGATTTGGAAAGAATCATGATAAAGCAAACAATATTCCCACGGATAAACATACATATACC
>CAMWLX010000374.1 GCA_947175225.1 uncultured Porphyromonadaceae bacterium | reverse complement strand
CTATCTGAATGGGAGAAGAATCTTGAACTTAATGAAGTAGTTGTCGTCGCAAGTCGTCCTGTACTTAAGCAAACTTCCGACCGCATTGTGTATCTTACAAAAAACGATCCATACGCTTTGGGATTGAACGGAGTGCAGTTGCTCGACCGCATTCCACGTGTCTCAGTCAACAATGATCAGGTCAGTGTAGCCGGAAAATCCTCGGTCAGATATATTATCGACGGTCATCTTCTCGAAATGCCGGAAGAAGCGATAGCCCTCCGTCTTAAGAATCTTCAGTCATCAGGCATAGAAAAGGTTGAGCTTCTCACTACTCCACCTGCAAAATACGCAGCTGCAACTAATGTCGCCTACATCAGTATTACCACCCGTAACGAGTCGCATGGGACACGAGGGAATGTCTGGGGTAACGGAACTGCGCGTGAAGACTTCAGTTATTTATTGGGAGGAAACATAAGCCATACCACCAGAAAGGTGGAACTATCGGCTGATGCCAGCTGGCAGGACACTAAAGGAATAAATGATCTTGACAGAACATATTCCTTCTCCGACTATACCCGAACATCAGATCGCACAAACCGTTTCACCAACCGCACTTTAGGAGCCAATGGATTGTTCAAATATAAGTTCAGCAACAGGCTCAGTGCCGGTGCTATTGTGAATTTCAGCATGATGCGGCTTAAAAGCCACATCTTTGATGAGACAGTCGACAATGGGATTTTTTCTTTCTCTAAGAATGATTCTCCAGCTCGCCCGAACAATGCAATCACGCTGACTGCATTCGGCGACTGGGCATTGGACGGTAAGGGCAAGATGTTGAGCCTGACATATAACTTCTTTAACCGGCATACTCATTCCTTTTCAGAAGTAGCCACTTGGCAGGATGAAAACAACGGGACGAGACTTACTGATGAGGGTGCGAATAAATACCGTATTCACTCCGTCAAACTTGATGCCGCTTTGCCGTTTTCTACATTCAGAATGGATGCCGGAGCTGCCTATACTGGAGTAAACAATAGCACAGATCTTCGTATCACTGATTTTATTGAAGGCGGTTGGGTTAACAATCCTCTACAGAGTAACAATTTCAGTTACGACGAAAGAACCGCTGCAGTATATGTTAGTGCGGAGAAGAGTTTCTCAAATAGTTTCTTTGGTAAACTCGGGCTGCGATATGAATACACCGATGTCAAAGGTAATCAGCTCATTGACAACCTACACCACAATAAGAGCTACGGCTACCTTTTCCCGTCGCTTAATCTTAGCTGGAACAAACCCAATGCCGGGCGCTTCTCAATGTCCTATTCAATGGGTATAACGCGTCCTAACTTCGGAGATCTCAATCCTTTCAGGTATTATACGACTGTAAGCGATTATTTCTCAGGTAATCCTGACCTTGACCCGAGCATATCACATAATGCGGAGCTCAGCTATAGTTTTAGGGGAGTCTATGCAGTGTTGTATAACTCCTATAATCATAATGCAATAGGAAATGTTACAAGATTTAACTCCGATGGAAGTCAGTATACTATTCCGGAAAACTGTCTTAACACTAATAAAACCGGTCTTTACGCCTCTTACAACCGCTCGATATTCTCATGGTGGAATATGAATATAGGCGGCGAGGTATTTTATTCAATGGCTAAATCTAAAGTTCCGGATTTCAAGGAGGGTAATGACTACGGTTGGAGCGGAAAACTTGAGTTGAATACGTCATGGATGCTCAACAGACAGAAAACCTTGATACTAAATTTCCGATTCAGGCATTATTTTCCCTGGAAGGATAGGATGATACACTACTCTTCGATTTCATTGATAGGATGTGATCTACGTTACTCATTGCTCCAAAACCGCCTTAATCTCGCGCTTGCGGTAAATGATCCTTTTGGCTTACATATAACAAAATCCAAAGCTTATTACAGAGATTATGTGGTAAGCACACGAAATGATATTCACTCTCATGCAGTTTCATTCAGGGTGTCATGGTCATTCGGAAGGAATAAGGTCAATAACGTGTATCGTGATAGCAAGGAGCGGGAATCTAAACGCTCAAATTAGGGTTTAGTTGTTTTGTGAAAATAAGACGGGAAAAAGTGAAAGACTTAATGCGGATTAAAAACGTTTATTATACGAAAAACAGAATAAAGAAATCAAGAATAACAGAAATCCTCCGATGTGCGTTTATACTTTTATCGAGAATCACGATTGGAACGGTAAGACTGTCATTCCTTTCATTACGCATGAAGGTAGCGGCATGGGAGGGACCGACCGTAAGGTCTTGGAATTAAGAAATAATAAAAAGGAATAAATAATATGAAAACTGTAAAACTTAGTAACGGTGTTGCAATGCCGCAGATAGGCTATGGAGTCTATCAGGTGGATCCGGCTGAATGTGAACGCTGTGTAAGCGATGCCCTTAAGGTTGGCTATCGTATGATAGATACCGCTCAGGCTTATCATAATGAAGAGGGTGTCGGAGCTGCAATAGCTAAAAGCGGTATTCCGCGTGAAGAGCTATTTATTGTCACAAAAGTCTGGATTTCCAATTATGGCTATGAGAAGGCAAAGGCTTCGATTGACGAAAGTCTCCGCAAGCTCGGTACCGACTACATTGACCTGATGCTGCTTCATCAGCCTTTTTGCGACCGCTATGGCGCCTACCGTGCTCTCGAAGAGGCTTACAAAGAGGGAAAACTCCGTGCAATCGGTGTCAGCAACTTCTATCCTGATCATCTCATTGACCTTGCCAACAATGTGGAGATTCCGCCGATGGTGAATCAGGTCGAGACCCATGTGTTCGATCAGCAGATAGAAGCTCAGAAATATATGGAGGAGCTTGGTTGCCGAATCATGTCGTGGGGACCTCTTGCTGAAGGACGAAACAATTTCTTTACAAATCCGGTGCTTGAAGCTATCGGTAAGAAGTATGGCAAGAGTGTAGCTCAGGTTGCTCTCCGTTGGCTTATTCAGCGTGGTGTAATAATCATTCCAAAATCAGTCCATATAGAACGCATGAAGCAGAATCTCGATATTCTGGATTTCACGCTAAGTGATGAGGATATGGCTGAAATTGCCAGCCTTGATACCGGAAAGAGTCTGTTCTTTGATCATCATGAGCCCGAAGTAGTCAAGATGTTCATGGGCTGGCGTTGATAAATCTTTTTTCTGATAGACCCACATAACCGATAAAGGTTAGGTGGGTTTATTTTTCGCTCCTGGCGTGCGGAATTTTATTGGCGACATGCCTAAGTGTTTCATACAGAAGCGGCTGAAATAGCTTGGCGACGAAAAATTCATCTCATCCGCTATCTGAGATATTGATAAGGTATTTGCTTTAAGATAGCTGAGGGCGATTGCTGTGGCGGCGTTAGTGATATAAGAGGAGGCACTTTTCCCTGTGACACGTTTTATTGTGTCTGAAAGATATTTAGGAGTTACGTTTAATTGAGCTGCATAGTGCGCCACTTCTCTTTGAGTCTTAGGGCGTCCTCCCTGTATCAAAGTGAAGAATTGAGTTGTGATATAGCCGACACGGTCAGTGGTCAGGATATTCTCATTTGTTTTGGCATGGAAGTCAAACAAATCATATATCATTGTCTGCAAAAGACTCCCCATCAACTCTTGATAGAAACGGTGGTCGGTATTTTCAATCCTGTTTTTGATGTTGGTTAAGTCTATCCTGAAACGTTCTGCGTCCCTATCTGAGACCTTAATGATAGGGTTATCAAACAGACTCACGCAGCCTTGAATTGAATAATTGTTGGCAGGAAGAAGATTATGGAGGAATTTATCGGGAGCGGCAACATACTCACAATGAAAATTCTCATCTGCGCTTATGTCAGAAACTAACTTAGGATAGGAAATTACCGCAATATCATTTTTTGAGATAGAGAAACGACGGTCATTATATAAGAATCTTCCTTCTCCTTCAGTACAGATCAGATGCACGACGCAGTCATAGAAAGCCGAAGAGTTGATAAGACTGAACTCCTCGGAAAATACAATCATTTCATGAAGATGCTTTGCCATACGGCAAATTTAATGAAATTGGTTAAAGCATACAAGATTTGACGGCATTTTGAGAAACAGTAGATTCTGTTTAGAC
>CAMWLX010000373.1 GCA_947175225.1 uncultured Porphyromonadaceae bacterium | reverse complement strand
ACACTGGGCTTCGCGACGGTGCGGGACGCGCACGGAGTGCGCTAACTACACTGGGCTTCGCGACGGTGCGGGACGCGCACGGAGTGCGCTAACTACACTGGGGACGCTTGAGCTGTGCGTCGCTACAAAGTCATTGGTATTTGATTTCGTGTTTGGCGAGGCGGCGGTAGAGGGTCTGGCGGGTGATGCCGAGGAGTGCGGCTGCACGGGTCAGGTTGCCTCCGGCTTCGGTCAGGGCGTTCTCTATTTCTGTCTTCTCTGCTGATTTCAGGCGTCCGGGATTGTCAATACGTGGGCTTTCCGGAGAAAGGCCTTGGGCTTGGAAGTCCCGGGCGTCGAGGGTGGTGCTTGGGGTGACGAGAAGAGTCCGCTCCACGATATTGGCAAGCTGGCGTATGTTGCCGGGCCATGGTTGTTGCTTCAGCAATTCCATCGCCTCAGGAGTCACTTCCGGCATATCTCTACCGGCTTGGGCAGAAACTTTCCGCAGGAGATGGTCTACTAAAAGAGGAATGTCATCAGGGCGTTCGCGTAGGGGTGGGAGTGTGACGGTAATGAGGTTGATGCGGTAGTAAAGGTCTTCACGGAAAGTGCCTTTTCGTAGCATTTCGTTAAGATCGGCATTTGTAGCGCATACCACTCTGATGTCTGCTCTCCGGGTGTGGGTGTCGCCCAATGGCTCGTAGGTGTGCTCTTGGAGCACCCGGAGCAGTTTCACTTGTGAGTTTATGTCGAGATCGCCGATTTCATCGAGGAAGATAGTTCCCTTTTCGGCAGCGGCAAACCGACCTTCGCGGTCGGTCACAGCCCCTGTGAAGGCACCTTTCTTATAGCCGAACATTTCGCTTTCGAAAAGAGACTGCGAAAGACCCCCAAGATTCACCTTTACCATCGGACCATTGCGTCGAAGGGAATTTTTGTGGATAGCTTCTGCTATCAGTTCCTTGCCGGTGCCGTTTTCTCCTAAGATAAGGACCGGTGCATTTGTAGCGGCAACCCTCTCGATCGTATCAAGCACTGAGAGGAGTTTAGGGTCTCTGCCGATGATGGCAGAGCGGTCGAAGGAGGAATCTGAATCCACTTTCTCTTTTGAAGATAGAGAAATGGCAGTGGCTACGCGCCCAAGGAGGGTGTAATTGTCCCAGGGTTTGGTGATGAAATCGAATGCTCCGGCGCGGATCCCTTCCACTGCAAGGGGGATATTGCCCCAGGCAGTGATCAGGATTACCGGCACGTCGGGATGGAAGACTTTTATTTGCTTAAGAAGTATCAGTCCTTCCTCGCCGGTGGTAGTGCGCGAGTAATTCATGTCCATGATCACGAGGTCAGGACGGGTAGCTCTGACAAAAGCTATTGCTTCTGCCGGAGTGGCTGCTGTCGCTACTTCATATCCGTTGCGCTTCAGCAGGAGTTTGAGGGAGACTCTTACGGAATTGTCATCATCTACTATTAGGAGCATAGTCTTTTTTTAGGGGCTTTAAGGGCACTAAGGGCTTTAACTATATAACAATTATTTGAGGATTTTATCTATGTCGGTGTCGATGCCGGTGCCTTTTGCGAAGTCCCAGAGGGTCAAGCTGCGGATCTGATAGTAGTAGCGCCAGTAGAGATACATCTGGTTGATCATGGCTTGGCGGCTTTCGTCTTTGCTCAGCTGGGAGTCGTTGAGGTCGAGAGTGGAGATTTTCCCTATCAGGAATGTCTCCAGATTAGTGTGATAGCGTGCTGCCGCTATAGTGTCTGCCCGTTGGGAAATCTCTAATTGGCGACGCTGGTTGTTGTATCGCTCCACGAGTATGAAGATGTCTTGATTAAACTCCATCTGCTCCTTACGGATGCGGCTCTCTACGACGTTGCGGTTGTTTTCCGCCACTTTCACCTGGCCTTTCCTTTTCCCCCAGTCGATGAGAGGGATAGAAAAACCTAATTCCACCACCTGATTATCTTTAAGGTGATTATATGCCGCCCCAATATTATCATTGGTGCCTGTATATCCAATCTGTGCAAACAGGTTGATCTGACGCATATTCCCCTTCGCTCTTGCCACTTCATAATCAGCTTCTAATTGCCTGCGGCGGATTTCCTTAGAAAAAGAATTATTAGTGAGAGCCTTGTCGAGCACATCAGCATACACCAATTCTCCTGTCGGCACTTCCTCCGGCACAGCCGGCTCAAGATCCTCATCATCCTCGATGTCGAGGAAAGACTTGAGCGCAAACATTGCAGCCCGATAGTTGCTTTCGCAGTTGGTAAGCGATGACTCGGCATTCAGAAGATTCAATTCAAGTTGTAGAAGGTCATTTTTGCTGATCTGCCCCATTTCGCGCTTAGCTATTGCTACTTCATGAAGTTTCTTTGAATTTTCGTAGTTCTGCCGGGCGATGCCAAGGTTTTCCTTCGCCATCAGGAGGTCGAAGAAATATCCTACTGCATTGAGCGCCACTTGCTCTGATGCGCTCATGAAGTCGGCCTTTGCCTCCTCGTAGCGGATCGGTTCGATACGGCGGTTCCATTTTGTATGATTCACTCCAAATATCGGTTGATTGAGAGTCAACGCAATCGGAACCGACATGAATCTGTTTGAAGCTCCGCTGTCAAGCTGGCGCAGCCAGTCGAGTGATGTATTCAGGGATAGGCTGCCACCGGTGAACCATATGTTTTGCTTCACGGAGACTTCTCCGTTGATCTGCATATAGTTGTTGCGGACGAAAGTGTAGCTTCCGTCGTCGAGCTGGTAGGCACTGTAGCTCTTGCGGTAGGAAGGGATTGTGGCATTGAAAGCCACTTCCGGGAGGAGGTCAGCGCGGTAGGTACGGTAGCTCCAGTAGCTTGTGCGCAGCTGGTTGAGAGCAACTGCGGCGTCGACGCTGTTGGCGCGTGCCGTCAGCACAGCCTCGTCGAGGGTGATTGTCCTCGCCTTGGTGGGCAGCCCCGTCCCGAATATCGAGACAAGGGCTGCCGCTGCGATCCCAAAGTATTTAATATTTAATAGCGTTTTCATCGTTGTCATCAATAAGATATCACAAAGCGCCTCTCCGAGGCTACTGAGTCTCAGTCTTTGACCCCAGGCTGAAGCCCGGGGTTTGGGCATAATCATCAGGTCTCCGACCTGATTTAGAAGCGGGCCGGGAAGTCCGCACTTCCATATTAGTAGGAGGAAGTGGGCCGGGAAGCCCGCGGTTTCATATCAGTCGGTCTTCATGGCGGCTGCCGGGGAGATTGACATTGCGCGGCGTGCAGGGAGATATATGCCCACTGCTATCATCAGCGCCATCAATGCCCAGGCCGCGATCACACTCACGCAGAAATGCATAGGCTCGAAGTAGCCGTCATACCATGAGGTGAACTCATTGATGGTGAGCAGATAGTCGATTATTATGGCAAGCGGTGTCACTAAGAGGAGCAATATCTGGCCCTCGCCGAGGATGCGACGGAAAACATCGCCTCTTGTAGCTCCGCTCACCATACGGAGGGCAATCTCCTTGATGCGCTGCTGGGTGCGGAACCAGTAGGTGCCGAGGATGCCAAGGAAGATATTCACAAGGAGGAAGAGGGCGCAGATCACTACGTTTCGGGTCTCTGTAGCTGAGTATCGGTTGTAGTCTTCCTTCAAGAAATCAAAAGACTGGACGGAGGCCACATACCAGTTGCCGACTCTGAGTTCACCATCTGCATCAGCCATAAGTTTCTCAGCGAAATCTTTGTCCATATTGTCGTTTACCCTCACGGAAATGCCTTCCATAAAGCCCATCATGGCGGGATGGAAGCGTTCGAACATCGAAGCGCCCGCCCATCCGTGGACAGTACCGTAGTCGTTATATTTCATCGGCTTGAAAGAAGCCCTGAGTGTCATGGTGTCTGATCCGCTCAGCACCATCTGTTTTCCATACAATGGCTTCAGCGAGCGTACACCGGCCTTGCGGAGAAGGGCGTTGTCGCTGGGTATGATTCGTTCGCGCTGCAGAATCTCTCCGAGCTCCTCGGCTGTCTGCCCGTTGGCCCCCTCTATCTGGAAAACCTTGAAGAAGTCAGGATCCACACGGCGTACGAGCAGCGGAGCATCTGCCATGCTGAAGGTGTCGATTTCGAGCTGGATCATCGAGGTGCTGGGATT
>CAMWLX010000372.1 GCA_947175225.1 uncultured Porphyromonadaceae bacterium | reverse complement strand
GTGATGCCTATTGCTATAGTACTTATCGTGGCACTCAGAAAGTCAAACACCGTCAATAAGCGTAGCGAGATCCTTATCAAGGCTATTGAGGCAAATAAGGAAGTGGATACCGATAAACTTATCGAAGCAATGAGAGAGCCGAAGAAATCGCCACAAGAAATTCTTAATGCTCGTCTGCTGAGAGGATGTATGTTTTCACTGATAGGTTTAGCTTTGGCAATCGTCGGAATAGTGAATCTCGCGAATGGAACAGAATTCAGTGCTGACCCTGTCACTATTCCGTTGATGTTCGGTGGAATTTCGCTTGCAATAGGTATAAGCTATCTGATTGTCTATTTCGTGACACGCAACCAGATAGAAACTCCTGAAGATAAATAAAATGACTCGTGAGCAGTTCATAACTCATGTGGAGGGTACACAAAAAGCATTCCGTCGCTTTCTTGTGGCCCTTTGCTGCGGAGATTCTGCACTTGCCGACGACATTGCCCAAGAGTCATACCTGAAAGCATATCTTTCTTGCGACAGCATCAAAAATGAGGATAAATTCAAAGCTTGGATTTTCAGAATCGGCTATACGACGTTTATCAATCAGAAACGATCCGAAAAAGTTTTCACTGACTATGACGATGCCCAAGACATCCAATCGACTTATTCGTCTGACTCATCATTTCGCTATCAAGAACTTTATTCTGCTTTAAACACGCTCCCCGGCAAGGAGCGAACATCTGTACTATTATTTTATATGGAAGGATATTCTATCAAAGAGATAGCAGAAATAGTAGAATCATCGCAAGACGCAGTAAAGCAACATCTTTCTCGCGGTCGAAACCACCTCCGCAAGCTTCTCACGCAAAGCCGCTAAGAAGTATTATTAACTTTACGCTTGAGCGTAAAACTACTAAAACATTAACAATTAAATAAGAAATTATGGAAGACGATAAGATTAAAGATATATTCAAGGACTTTGATCCGGAACTATCCTCTTCTTTTCAGTTTATGGCTAAACTGCAAAAGAACATGGAAGCTGTAGAAATAATCAGACGTTACAATGCTGCACAGACACGGCGCAATAAATGGGCCGTAGCTATAGCAGGAGCCTGTGGCTTTGCAATGGGAGTTATACTGACATTGCTTTTCCCAATGATTGTAGACTGGATTTCTTCTTTCAAGATCTCCTTACCATTACTCAATGCCGCCACCATGGCCATTGATTTCAGCTATATTGCATGGATTTTGGTAGCAGCTGTTTCTGTCTTGACTGCTTTATGGGTTTATGAGTTAGCATCTGCCAAATTATCTCCAAAGTTAGTTCAGTAGTTATTATACCGGATCCACATCATAATGAATCTGAGAAGATTTAATCTGTGGAGTCGGAGCAAGTCGCTCATAGACCTGACGCAGTAGAGTCTTGACCTTCTTCATTGAGGCTCCGGATTCCACTTTCAGCATTATCTGCTGGATATACCAAGTGTTGACCCTCGAAACGAAGGGTTTCTCCGGCCCAAGCACTCTTCCTCCAAATACTTCCCTCAACGCCATAGACAACATTACCGCAGCTGCATCGCAAACTGCAGCATCTTTATTGCGAACATAAACATTTATAATCTTGGTAAACGGAGGATATGCATACTTTTGTCTTTCTTCGAGTTCTTCCTTATAATATGACTGATAGTCATGATTCTTGACATGCATTAGAACTCGCTCATCAGCCTTGGTAGTCTGAATTAGCACTTTTCCGGGTTCCTGTCTGCGCCCTGCTCGTCCGGCAACTTGCTCCAGCATATTGAAAGCTCTCTCATTGCTTCGGAAATCAGGAAAGTTGAGAAGAGTGTCGGCATTTAATACCCCCACTATCTTCACTCTGTCAAAATCAAGACCTTTCGACACCATCTGCGTTCCTACAAGAATATCAGTACGATGCTCAGCAAATCCTTCTATCAGATCCTGATAAGCAAGTTTATTGCGAGTGGTGTCGAGATCCATTCGAGACACTTTCTTATCCGGAAATTCTTCTTGCACCTCTTCAGCTATGCGCTCTGTGCCATACCCATATTTCTCCAGAGTATTCTCCTCGCAAGCAGGACAAAGATCAGGCAGAGTCTGAGTGTAGCCACAGTAATGACATCTGAGCAGCTTGATACCTTTATGATAGACTAGGCTGACGTCGCAGTTGGGGCATTTTGGACTCCAACCACATGTGTGACAGACAACAACCGGCGCAAAACCACGCCTGTTCTGAAACATTATAGCTTGCCAACCCTTATCAAGCACCTCCTTAGTCTGACGACGTAACGGCCCTGACAAAATACCTTTCACATCCTTCTGCTTCCGCATCTGCCTCATGTCTACAATCTCCACTTCCGGCAGTGAAGATCCTTCATATCTTTCGGTCAATGTCACAAGACCGAATTTCCCGTTTACTGCCTTCCAATATGTCTCAATGGAAGGAGTAGCAGATCCAAAAAGAGTCCGAGCTCCGTGCATGGAAGCAAGAACTGTTGCCGCATCCCTGGCATTGTAGCGAGGAGCCGGATCAAATTGCTTATAGGATGATTCATGCTCTTCATCTACCACTACAAGACCAAGCCTGGCAAAAGGAAGGAATACAGAACTTCTTACCCCAAGCACAACCATCGGCTCATTAGAATTGAGAAGACGGTTCCAAATATCTACTCTCTCACTATCTGAGAACTTTGAATGATATATTAATAGTCTATTTCCAAAGACCTTCTTAAGACGGTCGGTAAGCTGAGTAGTAAGGGATATTTCAGGCACAAGATACAGCACCTGATTTCCCTGATCGAGCACTTCTTTAATAAGATCGCAATATATTTCTGTCTTGCCGGAACCTGTCACTCCATGCAGAAGCGTTATGGCATGGTCGCGAAAAGAATCCCTTATCTCTTTGGCAGCCTTGGCTTGCAATTCAGAAAGCACCGGCATTTCACCCATTTGGTCTCCTACAGTATCAAAACGATTGACTTTATCTTTGTAAATTTCAATAATCCCTTTATCTGCAACTGCCTTTAGCACTGCGGGTGAAACTCCGCAAGCTTTCAAAAGCGCGTCTCGCTCTACATCACGCACCTCTTCACCCTTTACCATAAATTTAGAAAGGTCGAGATAAGCCAAAAGCACAGCCTGCTGCTGGCTGCTGCGCTTTGTCATATCAAAGAAGCTATGGAGCCGCTCCTCATCATTGCGGCCACAAAGAAACCTAACTTTTGCTACTGTCTTAGGCCGATACTTCTCTACCACTTTCTCATCAACCTTTACAACGCCGGAAGCCAATAGCGCATTGACATGAGGAGCCACATTCTTAATGCCAAGCGCTTTTTCTAGACCTGTCAAAGAATCCTTGCCTGAATGCTGAAGGGCAGCTATGATCTGAGATTGGCGCTCCGTGAGACGAATACCATCATCTGCATCAAAATCTTGATTGAGAGTCACCACGCTCTCACTCTCGATTTTAAGGCCTGTTGGCAACGCGGCTTTCATCACATCGCCAACCGAACAGAGATAATAATCTGCAATCCATTCCCAAAACTTTAGCTGAGGATATCGAAGGGCAGGATGAGGATCAAGAACTGCCATAATCGGCTTCACCTCATAATGTTGTGGAGGCGTCTGATCGATTCCCGCAACTATTGCTGTGTAATATTTTTTTCGTCCGAACTGAACGAGCACACGAGATCCGATGCCTACCATATCGCAGACATCGTCAGGAACAGAATAGGTAAACGTGCCTTGGAGTGGAAGTGGAAGAATGACTTGAATCAGCATCATTCTGCAAAATTAATCAAAATAATTGAGATTTGAGAATTGAGAATTGAGAATTTTTCACTAAATTTGCAGACTGAAAAAGCAATCAACCCAATAACAGGACATAAATCATGAATCTTTTAGCAGGAAAGACAGCCCTCGTGACCGGCGCCGCCCGCGGCATCGGCAAGGCTCTCGCACTTAAGTTCGCCGCTGAAGGCGCCAACGTCGCCTTCACCGACCTCGCAATCGATGAAAACGGCAAGCAGACAGAACAGGAACTGATCGACCTCGGAGTCAAGGCCAAGGGATATGCCTCCAACGCCGCCGACTTCGCCCAGACTGAAGAGGTT
>CAMWLX010000371.1 GCA_947175225.1 uncultured Porphyromonadaceae bacterium | reverse complement strand
CATCTTATCATGCTTATGCGCATGAACAAGCGTCATCGGACTCCGTCCTCGTCGCTTAGCACAGAACTGATCTGTCAGGCCAAGTATTGTCGGATTAAGAAGAGTGCTGTGCCTGATATTTGTTGGTGCCCTTTCTACAAAATAACACCCTTAAATAAACCAAAGACTTGCCGATATCGGCAAGTCTTTATAGAGATGCATCATAATCTGACTTATGATGCACCCTCTTAGTCTTACA
Source organism: uncultured Porphyromonadaceae bacterium (assembly GCA_947175225.1). Lineage (GTDB taxonomy): Bacteria > Bacteroidota > Bacteroidia > Bacteroidales > Muribaculaceae > Lepagella. The sequence goes on along the minus strand of CAMWLX010000371.1, from coordinate 3,878 downwards.
GTCTGATTTTCAGCGATGAATCAAAACCTTCGCCAATCACCCTGATAAGGATTATCGAATTCGGTAGCGCCATCGGCACCAGAGTGAATGTATGGCCCATAAATTGCCCGGAGCCAATGACCCTGCCGGTGATATCAGCCATCACTACATTGTAGCTGTCAGTTGCCGCCGCTCCATCTACAGTTATTACGACATATCCATTGTGGGTCGCAACTGCATGAAGCAAAGAAGCCGTATTTGATGATATGGTGATCTGCGGCACTGCCAGTTCATTCCCCGTCTCGCGATACCCGAGATCGGGCGCTTCGCCATTAAATGTTATACCCACAGAATATCTGCTTTCTCCGTCATATGGAGTCACTTCGCTGCCGGTGTCGATGAGTTTCATATTATCCGGCAATATCTTCATGAAATCAATGTCGGGCAGCGATCCGTCTTCCTTTCGTGGACCCTTCATTCCTTCAGGATTTACGCTGACATAGTCAGAGGGCAACGTGTTGAGGTCGGATGTAATGACAGTCCCTGTCACACTGTGTGGAGCATACGCCGACTTGTTTCGGTCAGATATACCGTCGCTTATTGCTACACAATTAGTGAGACGAATTTCATGACCCACGGCTACCGGCTCATCCAGCCTATAGCTGAATCTGCTCTTTCCGGAGGTGTCCTTGGTGGAATAGCCTGAACAGTTGTTCAATATCATGTTGCCGGTATTGTGATTTTGGTCGAATCCTTTGTTAAGGTTATCAAATGTCATGCAACGGTTCATCACCACATTGTTTCTTCCTTGGTCTGAGCCCATTTTGAATCCGTTGCCGTTCCCTTTGCTTTGCGAGCCATCTTCGAGGAATCCGTTTTCGAAAGCCCAGCAATTATCGAGAGTAGTCGTGATATCGTCGGGGAATCCTCCGTCTTTCTTAATAAACTGGTCCCATCCGTCGTCGGAATTCTGCCATGCACGGCATCCGTAGAAATAATTGCCGGTGCCATGTGAAATCTTCACGGCAAAGCCATCTGCATCTCCATGGTCAGGGTCGCAGTTGTAATATGCATCGCAATTGATCACTCGGTTATAGGTTGCAAGATTTTTCATCTGCAGCCCGGTGTCGGCGCAGCGCACGAAGCTACAGTTTTCGATCACATTGTCGTGTGCTTCCTCCGTCTTGGCCGCTATATCCGGATACGAACCACCCGAAGGCTTGTTGCGCTCGATAAGAAGACCATTGTCGCCGGCATTCATGATGTCAATTCCATAGAAATGCCAGTAGCTGCCTGTCAGACGTATCCCCTGGTTGGCTTCCGCTATCGGTTGCCCTTCAAAGTCAAGCACAGCTCTTCCTCCATGGCCCTCAAGACGTATCATGCCGCTGTTGGGCTCTCCGATTGCCCCGATGTTTATGCGGTTTGCATATTTATACACACCTGCATTCATATAGATGATGTCGCCGGGCTTCACGAGGTTGACTGCTTTTTGGAGAGAATAGAACGGCTTGCTTTCAGAGCCGTCGGCAGTGGCATCGTCGCCGGCCGGGTCACAGTAGTAGACATTGTGGGCATAATCAGGTATCAATATTTCATCTGTAATGATTTCCAACTCATTGCCGTAGCTCACACCCACGGAATTTATGGCATAGGTGCGCACATAGTAGTGCGTGGAAGGCTTCAGGGCGAGTGTGGCGGCAAAGGTGTCGTCATGCATCAAGCCTTTTGCTTTGTTGCTCTCAATAGTTGGTGCAGTCTCACTTGAGAAGCATACTCCGGCTTCCGTTATGGCAGCTCCTCCATTGTCGACGATACGCCCTTTGGCAATCATATATACTGATTGCTCATCGGCAAAATCATCCGGAGTCAATGCAAGTGTCTCCACTACAGGAAGAGTGGCGGGAAGCGTGGTGAATTTCTTCACATCCCCATATCCTACTCCTGCGAGGCTCAGGGCATAGGCACGATAGCAGATTTCGCTGTCGGCGGGAAGTCCTGAAAGTTTTACTGAAAATTTGTCGGATGATGCCGTCACACAATTTGAATCTACCGTAGGCTCCTTCCCCAAAGCCCAACAGATTCCATATTGAATCGGTTTTGCCGAGCCTCTGTCGACGACCTCACCGCTGACTGTCGCAGTTGAATTTCCCACTTCTGTAGCGTCTCCTGTGGTCATATTAGCCGGAGTACCCTCAGGGAATGCTGTCACTGTGATATTGTCGACATCGGCATCTGAAGATGATTCATTGGCGATCTTTATGCGGTTGATACTCTTATCATTGATGAGTATGTTATTTTTTGCATCGCTTGATATCTCGCGGAGTAAAGTCCAGTTGGCTCCGGCATCTGCTGAAGTATAGATTTTAAGCTTTTTGCCGGTGCGTCCTTCGTCAAACGACACATCCACGACTCCCTGCCGGAGCACCGGAGTCACTATGTAGGATGAATTCTTCAGCATTCGCAGAGCCCGTGCTGATCCGTCTGCTATATAGGAAGCGTTTGTGCCCTTATATGCATTGAGATAGAGCCATTCTCCTTCTCCGTCAACCATGAAGCTCTTTTCGGAAGCCGCATCATCACGGTTCTGAGGATAAGATGAGTGTTCAAAGTCGTTGGTGAAATATGGAAGGCGCAGATTGCTTACGACAGTATTGCCGTCGCCGTCAGTGCCGTCGGGTTTGGTGAGAAGGAGATTGTCAAGGTAAAAATTGTTGTTGGAAGTTGTAGAGATCTTGACCCAGCGTACGTCAGGACGGTTGATGGTAACAGTATGCTTTGTCCATGGGGTAGATTCCTTATAAGATTCCACAGTTTCCCAAACAACGTTGTCGGTCGAGACTTGGACTGTGACTTGTCTGTTATTGTCAAGTGCATAATATATGAGTGTGCCGGCTCCTTCGTTCAGTTCCGGAAGCATGATACCGGCTTTTTGGCTTATGAGCATTGAGCAGTCACCATCGAAAGCTTCCTTATCGGTATGTACGTTCTTATTGGTGGTCCAATGTCCGCTCGGTGCAACGACTGTGGAGCCGGATATGGCGAAAGACTTATCTTCAAACCCCTCTGTCTTGTAGGTGTATGACTGGGCGTAGACAGGTTGCAACCCGCATAGGGCTAAGATAATGGCTAAGAATCCTTGTTTCATGAATTTATAGGTATATATTTGCCACAAAGGTAGAAAATTTTACGGATATTCGCAAATTTATCCTGCTGAATCTTCAGTCGTTGTCGACTACAGTCACTCCTACATTCTTCACGTCAAGGTTAGCCACCAATGGAAGCACAAGCATCACCATGATTGGCATGGCTATGATAGTCTTAGGAATCTGCGGATTGCGCTTCATCAATTTCACCTCTTTCTGCAAAAGAGCTTTTTCGCATCGCCTCTATGTACCAACGGCCGGGATGATGTAGAGCAACGACACTGCAATAACGCTGATGACACTTGATGAAACCGGAAGACCGAGAACCGTATATGCCATAAGTAGCATCACTGTAAGGATCACACATGAAAGCAGGAAATACTAACCGTGTGTCCAAGCCAGATAAAAATATTTTACTGCAAAGAGAAATTGCCGGAGACGTGAAGGAGGGAAAGGAAATAGACCATACCTACGTAGTAGCGGTATTTACCTGTTGGGAGTTCCGCATTCCAGAGCTGCTCTATGAAGTCTTTTGTCAACGCCTGCTTTTCAATATCCTCCGATTTTGCCAACGCTAATGCTCCGACAGCATTCGAACCAGCCATGCCACATATATAGTCATCAAAAGCATTCGAGCCGTCTAAATTGAAATGGGCATGACGGCAACCATCTTTTTTAAAGAATTCAAGCAGTCTACCAATCACTTCGCCTTGACGGTCAATGTCTTTCCCTGTAAGATATGAATCCATTCCG
>CAMWLX010000370.1 GCA_947175225.1 uncultured Porphyromonadaceae bacterium | reverse complement strand
ACCTACATTATTTAACAAATTATTAACCTAAACAATGAACAACAAACGATTCATTCCGAAAGCGATAATCGCTGTAATAGCGATTGTCGCATTGGTTTGCAGCCTCAACATCAAGGCGCAAACCTACACAAATGAGCCGGCAAAGGCGTTCTGGCCAATGGACAACTTGGACGGATACGAGACACCGACTATCTTGACTCCCGAAGGGGCATTTTCAATCGCTTCGTTTGATCTAAACGGCGTGAATGCAGTTGGCACAAGCGGTGTCAACTGGTGTGACCACCAGTTTATCAAACTTCAGACTCCAAACGACGAATGGGACGCAGTGAAATGGTTTTTGAAACCAACAAAGGGTCTCACTTTCACTCCTACCAAGATTTCCGCTTACATCACGAAATTTGGTACAGATGCTGTTGCTCACAATGTCATCGTGACCGGCAAGACTGCTGAAGGAAATTCAATCGTGCTCGGAACATACACATCAGCCCGCAACAACCGCGATCAGGCAGATGATGCACGAGGCAGCGAAGAAGACTATGCACAGCATTTCACTATCGAACTTACTGCTGAACAGCAAGCTGAACTTGCTACCACCGAGGGCTTCACCCTTGAAATGACAGTAGGCACAAACTCCGGCAAACAGGGTGGTTTCAGCCAAGTTGAAATCGAAGGAGTCTTCAATGGCGAAGTATATTCCGGCACTACCTACAACCATGAAGCAACTGAAGCTTTCTGGGGCATGGACTCTATGGAAAACTTTGAGGTTCCAAGCGTGCTCAGTCCGGAAGGTGCATTCACAGTGGCTTCTCTTGACTTGAATGGAGTTTCTGCTGTAGGGACAAGCGGCGTAGACTGGTGTGAACATCAGTTTATTAAACTTCAGCCTGCAATTGACGCAAATGACGCTTTGAAGTGGACTTTGAAGCCATCAAAGGGTCTTACTTTCACTCCAACTGTAATTAATGCATATATCGCTAAGTTCGGCACAGACGCCGCTCCCCACAATGTAGTGGTGACAGCTAAGACCGCTGAAGGAGAATCTATAGTGATCGGCACATTTACTTCTGCACGCAACAACCGCGACCAGGCTTCAGACAAATACGGCAGCGAAGAGGATTATGCGCAGAACTTCTCAATCGGACTGACAGAAGACCAGCAGCAGGCTCTTACGACTACCGAAGGATTCACTCTTGAAATGACAGTCGGCACTAACAACCAAAAGCAAGGTGGCTTCAGCCAAGTCAAGATCTTAGGCTTTGTCAATGGCAAGACTGAAGCTGTAGCCAAATGCCCTGTGACTATCGCAGCATCTCCTGAAGATGCCGGATCGGTAGCAATACGTCCGCTTGCTGATGAATATGACGAAGGAACAGAAGTGACCCTCGTGGCTACTGAGAAGTTCGGTTATGATTTCGTAAACTGGACTGATGCCGACGGCAATGTGCTTTCAGAAACTCCTGAATTCAAGTATACTATCAATCGCGCTGAGAACCTTACAGCTAACTTCAAGGCTGTAAACACTTATTCTCTCACTACTGAAGTGACTTCAGGAGCCAATGACTATATGGTGAGCTACAATCCTGCTCCTACTGTAGTAGATGGCAAGAATATGTATGAGGAAGGCACAGTAGTCACTCTCAAGGCTTCTTCCAATCCAATCCTCACATTCACTAACTGGAGCGACGGACAGACTTCTTCTGAAATCTCTGTCACTATGGACGCTGACAAGAACCTGACAGCTGAATACTCAGCTCTCGACTACATCGTAGGCTGGGACTTCTACCGTCAGGGAGCGAATGGACGTCCGGCAGACTTCGCTTATGCAGAGAATGATGCCGCTACCCTCAACCTTCGCACAGCAGATGGCGAAACATCTGCATGGCTTGACAAGAGCCAACTTGGTGCAAACGGCTATGAAGGACGCCCTGCAGCAGTAAACTGGCGCACTACCGGACTTGGCGATTACTACTGGCAGACAAAGATCAACGCTTCTGCATTCAAGAACATCAAAGTTGTCACTGCAATGGTCTACAACTACAATGCTTATACCAAGCAGAATGTAGAATATTCACTTGACGGTGAAAATTGGGAAACTCTCGGCACAGTAGTACTTGAAGGCGCCAAGAACTGGGCTGATGCAGAATTTGCACTCCCGGCAGCTGCTGACAACCAGGCTGAACTTTACCTGCGTTGGATTTCTGACAAGACTTCTGACATCAACGGCACGAAGTCTGACAACGACGGTATCGCCCTCGGAGCATCATTCGTCTATGGCGAAATGGAACTTATCAACGATGGCAAAGCACCTGTGCTCATCTCTACTGTTCCGGCTGAAGGGGCAACATCAGCTTCCATCAATGGCAAGATCGTCCTCAACTTCGACGAAAAGGTTAAACTTGCTGAAGAGGCTACAGCAACTCTTGGCGACAAGACACTCTCAGGCGAGGCAAGCGGCAAGTCTGTGATCTTCACTTACAAGAACCTTACCTTTGACACAGCTTACGAGTTTACTCTCCCTGCAAACAGCATAGCTGACCTCACTGACAACTATCTCAATGCTCCTATCAAGATTGCATTCCAGACTCGCAACCGTCCTGAAGTGGCAAAAGCTACTCCAGACTTCATCGTGCCTGACGACGGCGATTTCCGCGCAGCTATCGCTGCTGCCAACAGCCGCCAGGATATGGCAAAGAGATTCCGTATCTTCGTTCGCGACGGTGAATATATGATTCCTATGGATCCGGACCACACAGTGACTGTAAACGGCGGTACATTCCCCGATGTAACACTCCGACTGACTGCTTCCAATACATCTATCATCGGCGAAAGCATGGAAGGCACAGTGATCATCAATGAAGTTCCTGACATGGACGGCATCGGCAGCCACCCGATGGAGGGTATCGGCAATGCCGACCTTCTCCAGATTCAGCCAGGAGTAATCGGCACATACTTCCAGAACATCACATTGAAGCATGGCATCTCCGACAACCGTGGACGTAACATCGTTCTTCAGGACAAGGGTGACAAGACCATTATGAAGGATGCTTGCCTCTGGGGCTATCAGGACACTTACACCAGCAACAACCAGAATGCCCGCTACTACTTCGAAGGAGGCGTCCTTCGCGGACGTACAGACTTCCTCTGCGGCAAGGGTGATGCTTATTATAATGGCGTGACTCTCCAGATGTGTGCAAGCGGTGGCTACCTTGCTGTTCCATCAGTTCCAAAGCAGTATGGCTACATCTTCAAGGATTGCGAGATCGTAGGCGAAAACAGCACTATCGACGGCAATTATACACTCGGTCGCCCATGGGGTGAAGGCACTCCTATCGCTCTCTACATCGACACTAAGATGACTGCCAAGCCTTCAGCTATCGGATGGGCAGACATGGGCACAGATGGAAATCCGGCTCGCTTCGCTGAGTATAACTCAATGACAGCTTCCGGAACTGTTATCGACCTTTCAGAGCGTAAGAAGACTTTCGGATCAGGCAATCATCCTAATAATCCTGTTCTTACCAAGGAAGAGGCTGATGCCAACGACTATGCAACTGTAATGGGAGGCGACGACGATTGGGATCCTGCAATGGATTGTGAACAAGCTCCTGCAGCATCTGCTCTCTCTTATAGTGCAGGCACTCTTAATTGGGACGACAGCAAATATGCACTTTGCTGGGCAGTATATGCTGATGGCAAGCTTCTCGGCTTCACATCTGAATGCAGCTACGTGCCATCTGTTAACGCTCAGGAATACGGCATCCGCGCTTTGAATGAGATGGGTGGCCTTGGCGAGATGGTTACTATTGGCGAGACTACAGGTGTTGACACAGTCATCAGCGGCGACGCAGTAAGCGTAAGATACTTCAATATGCAGGGTATCGAGGTTCGTCCGGGCAACGAACCGGCAGCACTTATCAAGGTGACTACTTATGGCAATGGCCAGAGCAAGGCTGAGAAAGTAATAGAATAATTGCAATATCATTGAGTTCAAGCTTTGGCTTGAGCTGCTAAATTAAAGAGCCTCCGGGAAAATTCATCCCGGAGGCTCTTTTTATTTAGAACGCACGAGCCGTGCGTCTTAAAATTATAGTTTAATAGAATGGGAGGAGTATTGGAT
>CAMWLX010000369.1 GCA_947175225.1 uncultured Porphyromonadaceae bacterium | reverse complement strand
CATTGTCTACTCCCGGGCGATATGCGGAAGTGAGGGAAACTCAGGATAGCCTTATGATTTTGGCACGACTCCATGGCTTAGATGTGATTTTTATCACTACGCCAGCCTCCGATGTTTATGTAGAGGCGCTCGACAGTGCTCAGCTGGCTGAAATGAAGAGGGGAATTGGAGAAATAGTGAGAAATTATGGTGTCAAATATTATGACTTCCTTAATGACAGTCGTTTTTCAGATTCAGATTTCTATGATCCCGACCATCTTTCCGATATAGGCTCAGTAAAATTCTCAAAACTATTATCAGATACCCTTTCAATAAGTAATAGGATTAAATAAAAATGGCAGTCGAAAAGACTGCCATTTTTCTTAACTTGTTGTGTCAACTTCATCAGAGTTCCCATCCGGGTGTCTGAGTAAGACCGATACGCTGAATTTCTGAGAATGGGATCGGGAAGAAATAGTTCTTAGGAGCAGTAAATGTCTGTCTTGAATATTTCTCTGATTCGCCATATACATACTTCGTAGCGTCGCTCTTGTGTATGGTCACGCCATAAAGATGATAGAGCTGCTTGTAATATGGAAGATTCTTCTCAGAGTCTAAGGTCTGGCCTTCAAATAGTTTCCAACGGCGGCAGTCATAGAAGCGATGGTCTTCGAAGCAAAGCTCGATGCGGCGTTCGTTTTGAAGTCTTTCGCGAAGTTGATCCTGGCTTTTGCCTGCATAGCTTGGCATTCCGACTCTTGCACGAAGCTGATCGATATATTGGATAGCTTCTGAAGTCTGTCCTACCTCGTTGAGGGCTTCAGCAGCATTAAGCAATATCTCTCCGAAGCGGAAGATCGGACATGCTACGCGCTGATTTCCAATTGTGCCGTCGTAACGGATGTTGTGTACATATTTCTTACAGTAATATCCGGTACAAGTACCACCATTTCCACGTGCATAATCCACACCCTGACCTTCGTCGTCGCTGACGTGGTTCATATCGAGAGGACGCGCTTCATCGCCGTCGCCCCATACCATGTCGTGATAGAAGATGGTCTGAGCCAAGCGTGGGTCACGGTTTGCATAAGGATTCTGTGGATCATAGCTTGGATCCTGATCAATAGGCAGACCGTTCTTTGTTTCGTATGCATCCACGAGGTTCTGGGTTGGATTGCAGTAGCCTGTGTTGGAGATAGCGCCGGAGAAGCCACATGGAGCGTTGAAGTAAACGAGGTTGAGAGTTGTCCATACAGAGCGGCTGAGGATATACTCGTTGCTCATCACAGGATTAGAAGTGAATATTGCATAGTAATTCTCTTCAGGATCGTTTGCCGATGTTGTGTGTAGGCGATAGGGATTGCTGATGGTGGCATTCTTTGCAAGGAAGTCAGTGGCTGCCTTTGCAGCAGCGGTCCAAAGAGCTTTGTCGCCTGTGGGATTATGTAGAGGAGAAGCCTTGTAAAGCAGGGCGCGAGATTTCAGCGCGTATGCAGCAGCTCCATTCACACGACCCCAGTTCTCGTCTTCGTTCTGGTAGCGGAAGGGGAGGTTGTCTTTGTACTTGTCCATCTCGTCAGCCACCCATTGAAGGGCGTCGGCTGCCGGCGTACGGTCAGGAATAGTCATGCCCGGCGAAAGGATGATGGGGTTGCCGTTCTCGTCGTCAGCCACGATTGGAATGTCGCCGAAGTAGCCGATGAGTTCAAAGTGGAGAAGAGCGCGGATCACACGAGCTTCTGCAATCCAGCGGTCGTAGAGCTTGTTGTCGTCACCTTTCTTCTCGGCATTGCCGACTACGCTTTCCTTTGCATTGGCGATAAACTGGTTGCATGCGCGGATGCCTCTGTAGTCATTGTTCCAATAATGTGATGAAAACCAGTGGTTGGTTGCATCATAAGCGTCGTCCATGATTGAATGGTAACGGGCTACACCCCAGAAGTCGATGGCGTTGTCTGTCATGCAGTCTTGGCTGAGACGGAACTGTGTGTCGCTGTAGCCCTGAAATGCATCAGGGAGATATTCGTAAAGCTTTGCAAGCGCACCGCGGGTCATGTCATAGTCTCCGAAGACCATTTCCGACTGCAGTGTGAGGTCTACCTCCTTGTCGAGGTAGGAGTCGCAGGAAGTGGCGCCAAAAGTGAGCAGTGCGGCTGCGAATATTGCTGATTTATATATTTTCATGATTGTTTCGGTTATGTGGTTAGAATGCTACGTTGACTCCAAACGAGAAGATCTTTGTCTTAGGATACCACCAGCAGTAACCCATCGGACGTTCGGGGTCCATGCCCTTTGGAAGATGGCTGTAGGTGGCCACGTTGTATGCGCTGAAGTAGAAACGGCACTTTGTCATGCAGATCTTAGAGATCAATCTGGTCGGAAGAGAATATCCGAACTCGATGTTGCGGAGTGAGAAGTAGTCGCCGTTTGTGATCCAAATATCGTTCTGATAAGAACCATTGTCACGCGATGAGTCTTCTGAGTTGTAGGAGTAAGAGAGACGGGGATATTTTGCGTTGATGTTGCGCGGATCTGTCGGGTCGTCAGTGTAGTAGCCCCATGCGTCAGTCACTGCGTGAGTTGAGTTGTTTGATCCCCATTCTGAGAATGTCATAGCCGGAGACAGGAACACTGAGCGGTTGAGATATGCTGTGCCCACTACTTTGAGGTCGAATCCTGCGTATTTTACAGTCACTGCGAGTGATGGAGTAAGGTCTGGCAGCATTGTGTAGCCAAGAGGCTTCATATCGCGTGAGTCAATGATGCGGTCGCCGTTGAGGTCCTTGAAGACTGCTGTTCCGAGTTTCTGACCGCCACCTGAGAATGAGTTGTATGGGTATTTCTCAGGGTGATCGATTGCATCCTGCTGTGAAGTCGAGATGAGGGCGGGATCACTTGCCCAGCCGTTGAACTGATACATGTTCCAGCCGCCGATTACTCCGGAATTTTCACTTTCGTAGATACCTGCTACTGATTCATAGCCACGGATACGGCCGCCGGTCTTGCGCTGCCATTCTACTGCAGGCTCAACTTCGTCCATCTCGGTGATCTTGTTTGTATTATAAGAAAGCATTCCTTCGATGGTGTATTCCACCTTTCCGATCTTATTCTGATGTCCGATTGTCAGTTCAAAACCTTTGGATTCCACTTTTCCGTAAGAGTCCTTGGCGAAGCTGATACCGAGGATGTCAGGGTTGGTGGAGCGGTCTATAAGGATGTTGCTGCGCCATTCTTTCCAGAAGTCTACGCTTCCGTAGAGTCTGTTGCTGAAGAAGCCCCAGTCAAGACCGAGGTTGACCATCTTTGAGATTTCCCACTTGGAGTTGGGGTTTCCTGCCTGTGCTTCCTGATAGCCCGGAACCCATACGGCACCCGTACCGAAGCTGTAGCCATTGTTCTGCTGGAAGATTGACTGATATGGATAGCGTCCTGCTCCTGTATCGCTCATACCGGTCTTGCCATAGGTAGCGCGAAGCTTAAGGAGGTTGATGTTTTCATTCTGGAGGAATGCCTCGTTGTTGATAAGCCAACCTGCACCTACACCCCAGAATGTGCCCCAACGGTTTTCCGGATCAAAGTTGTCATTACCCATATAGGAGATGCTTCCGTTGACAATGTAGCGGTTGTCGAAGATATAAGTGCCGACTGCATTGTAGCTGAGATAGCGGTCTGAAGACAGGTGGAACCAGTTGGCAGAGTGCGGACCGCGGTTGTTGCGCTTCATGTAAGAGCGGATGAATGCCCTTATGTCTACGTTGTGCTTGCCGAAGATCCTTTCATAGCTGAGTCCACCCCTCATGTTAAGGGTCCATGAGTTGTCTCGCTCATTCTTTCCGGGATTTGTAAGCTCAGAGTAGCGTTGAGTCTGCGTGTAAGTGAAGTCTTCTACGTTTTCCACCGACTGGTTGTTCCAGTCATAGCTGTAAGCGTTGATGGAGTTGCTCTGGGTTGACTGGTAGCCATCGTATGCATCAAAAGATACCACTGCGTCAATGCCGAGACCCGGAGTGATCTTTCTCAAATCTCCCTTTACATTGAGGGTTGAGTAGAGCTGGCGGCGGCGGTTCTTTTCGAGACCGGATGAACCAAGCTGATAGATCGGGTTGTTGGTGTTGTTGTCGTAATAGAGTTCACCGTTAGGAC
>CAMWLX010000368.1 GCA_947175225.1 uncultured Porphyromonadaceae bacterium | reverse complement strand
TAACCTATTGCTGTCTTGTAATTCTCACTGTTGAATTCAAGCGAAGCATTGGAGGAAGATACTGTGACACGAAGATTCTTTACTTGAGTGTCATCGATACTATTAGCGTTTACCGACGCAACGACATTAGCAATCGAACAAGTCAACTTATATTCATTTACTCCTCCAGTAATATCTATTGGCTCGTAGCATCTATAGAACTTACTATCGAAAGAAGCAGGAACAGAATCGCCTGTCCAAGCCTCTGCTATATATCTACCATGACGAAGTGTGATCTGCTCCGGAATATTGCTAAGACCCGTAGCTTTGAATACAAGACCCTTATCATTTGAAATATAGACAACGCAATTGTCAGCAAGTTCCTGCTCATCCATCGCGCGCGTAATCACATTAGAATTGATGGCAAGCTGCATCTTTAACACGCCTTCTTCTGCACCAAACGGAGTTTCCATCGAGCATGACTGAATAGCTGCAGAAGTCAACAGCAGTGAAGCAGCTATATATGTATTTTTTACAAACTTTTTCATAACCGATGAATATTAATTGGTGTGTAATCTGAGATAAAATACAGAAGTACCATTCGCATCCGTCACAGTCATCTTGAATTCGTGGTTAGCCTCCCCAAGAGCAGCCATAAGGCTTAGAAATCCTGTGATATCAAACTCAGCATCCTTTAATCCTCCAATACGAGTCGGGAACCCAAGACCCTTTAATGCATCCTCAAATTCTCCGGGATTAATTAGATCCATATGATCGGAAACACCTACATCTTCAAGTACTTCCGCTGTGAGGGTATCAGACTTGATATCTACAGTAAACGCAGTGAATCCACTTTCAGCTTCAGAAGTAATTTTCCAAGCGCAAGAAAGATGATCGGTGACTTCGTTTACTTTGCTCAAGTCAACAATATCAAAATCCGGATTCGCCGCTGATGGAATAGCAGAGATCTGTGGAGCAGTTTTATCCCCTACCGGCGGATTTTCCTCTCCACCTTGGACGGGACGCTGATCATCTACAAAATAATCCTCTCCTTCCCCATCAACTGTATGATTCATATCTATCTGCTCAACGGTTGCATCGACAGATATAGTACCTGTAATAGTACCGGGCTTATCGTCGTCAATGCCATGCATGCGGAAAGTAAGTTTATAATGATTTCCGGGTGCTACTTGATCATGCGTATGAGTCTCTACCACTTCGGAGCCATCCACAATTCCAGTGAAGGTTGCTGCGAGAGTCTGTGAAGAATCCACATATTTAAAATAGGCAGAGCGCTTCTCCGCTGGCTTGAATGTCATCACACCTTGATTTCCTACGCGCACCTCAACTTTTGAGTCATCGCTCATAGAGCCAAGAAGAGAAGGATGGAAAACGATAGTGACCCGAATATTGGAAAGCTTCGCAACAATTGGATCGACATCATCAGTGATTTTATTTGCATTGATTCCAAATTCAGATTCACCATAATAATATGGTTCATCCCAAGCGGCAGGTTTGTTGTCGCCATGATGTGCATATACCTTGTAATCACCTACAGGGAGAGTTAGGACTTCAGGCATATCTGAATACTTGTATTCGACAGAGCCTGCACCGTCACGGGTTTTGGTCTTACGAGAAATGACAACTTTGAAATCATCAGCAGAAGGGATCTCAGCACGAGTAGAGATGTCGATACCTTCCACGTTTGTCAACTTTGGAGCGAGGCAGCGAGTCATCAGTTGGCCGGTGTTCTGTTCGGATGAGGGCTCCACAAACGGAGCCTCATTCGCACAGCCCGTCAGCAAAGCCAACGAGGTTATAGAATAAATTAATCCTTTATATAATTTCATGATACTTTATCTTCTTAATAGTTCAGTTTCACATTATCGATCTTAAGCACAGAACCAGACGCAAATGAATGATAATTGTTCTCTCCTAAATTATGATGATAAGGAGTTACAGGAAGAGCACCTCCCCAACTATCTACCTCTGGATTTGGAATATTCACCGAGAAATCCCCTCTTGAAGATTTAAATTGTATTCTTATTGAAGAAGCCTTTGTTCCAAATGGATATCCATCAAGAGCAATGCTCTCAGATTTCATATCAACTGAAGAAGTGATATTGCGACTTCCTGATGCAATAACATTTCCTGAAGCATCAAGAACATCCACTTTAGCCAATCCCATATCGCTATTATGAGGAATATATGAGTAATCGAAAGACAAAGAGGATGGACGAGATTCAAAAGCTATTCCATCTTTCCGAGTTTCTGTTCCATTAAATGAATACTCTCCAAGGAAAAGCTCACCGGATGCCTTAGAAGAGATTGTAGGCGTATTGGTATTATAATGTGTTGTTGACCCAAACGAACCTGTTCTTGAAGGAAGAGTCCCATCATGGTCATAACCAACACTTCTGATTACTGCCTGTCCATTCTCCAAATATGTAGACACTACAGTGAACCAAGAATTTACAGTCTTCGCGTTTTTATAGAATGTCTTCTCATTGATAGTAGCCCACTGAGTAGGCTCATCAACTTTTACTTGACTCCAATTAGAATAGGTTATAGCACCACATAGGTAGTTACCACCAACCTGCATATTGAGATCTATTGTGCGATGGCTATTTGAGAAGTCCCCATTATTTAATGATATTGATTTCTCTGTATGTATCTTCAAAGTCTGAGACTCCGGAATACCATTTGGTCTAGAAGTAAGAGAATAACCAATTGTATAATCGGTATCCGGGTCAAGTCCATACATTGTCAAGAAACCCTTCTCTGGATCTGTTGAAATAAGAGATTTATCAACAGCAGTTTCATTCTTATAAAGAGTCAAACCATTTACAATTGTCGGAACATCTTCAGCATTGGTAGTCTCCACTTTGAAACGAGCATACGTTGCGAATGGGTCAGCGATAAGACTGTATTCAGGCTCGATGATGTCGAGTGTGAAATCAGAACGCTTCACGCCGTTAAACCAAAGTTCCATCGGGAGCGGGGATGTTTCAACATCACACACCTTAATATTAAAGATGTAGGTCTTATCATCAAAATTGCGGGTCTCTGTAGATTCCTTTACTTCTACAATATCGCAATCTTTAAAAATACCGGTGCGACACTTATTCTTAAAGGAAATACATTCAGCAGAATTCAAGCCATTGTAAGTCACAATGACTGTTGCATCAACTGTAGGAGTTGTAGTGACAGCATTACCCGGATAGTCATATAGTGCAGATCCTCCAGTCACTTCGAGATTTATAGGAAGAGTAGAGAGATTCAGAGTAACAGGACCTTCATTATTTCTTCCCAAAACATCTGTCACAGTTAATGTGATTTCAAAAGTGCCTTCCGGTAAATAACGTGGCAGATCAGTGAGATCAACGATTGCCATTTGTTCAGGATTTTTGAATATACCTGCTACCTTTATACCATTCTCCCCAAGTTGATATTGCGTTGACTCATCAGCCTGCACGAGATCAAGCTCAGTATCAAATGGCGGGGCGTATTGCTGAGCTCCCCCGACCTGTGCAATCTTAAGCACTGCACTCTGGATGCCGGCTTTACATATTGTCTCAAACTTGATCCGGGATGGAGCCGGATTGCCAGACAGAGCTTCAAAAGCCTGACCGCTCGTGAAGCCTTCTGCGTGAACAATTGGAGCCTCTGCATTATACAATTCATCACTTAGATTGAATGTCACATTTTGCTTAGTTAGGCTATCATCAAATACTATTTCAAGAGTGACGCCTCCTATCGGGTCTGCATTCACATCGAATGTCACATGATAATGATGACGAGCTACTGCAGGAAATTGAGCAGGAGTTATCGTCACTGTCTTACCGCTTGGGTTAGTCATTGTCAACTGTAAAGTCACATCTCCCGGGGTAATAAAGCCGGCGCGAGTCTCACTTCTTCCGAAAACGACATTGGCGTGACCATCAGTATGCGCAGTCACACTGAAATCAGTGAAATAATTTCTGAAAGCATCTGTATAATCAACACTGAGCATGACATTGGCGAGCTGAGCAGTCACCTCTACACTGCTTTCACGACCTTCAAGCACATTTACATCGGCTTTACCCATGAAATACGGCTTATAAAATCCACAGTCGTTGATATTTCCATAATATGCTGTGAGTGTATAAG
>CAMWLX010000367.1 GCA_947175225.1 uncultured Porphyromonadaceae bacterium | reverse complement strand
TTTAACTCTTCTTTGTAAATTTTTCAATTCGCAAATAAGTTTAAACAACTTCAAAAATAGGAATAATGAAGAATAAACTGTACAAAGTATTCTTAATTCTCTTTTGCGTTCTAACGTCCAATATATGTATGCACGCGCATGTCAGATGGGCTGTGGAAGGCAATTTTGGTTCCGGAGTTTTGTTGGGGCTTCCCGGCAATGGTTCGACATCTTTCTGTTATAGGGTAGGTCCAACAGCTATCATTCCGGTAAAAGGTTGGTTTTCTATTCGACCGGGATTAATGTGGAGTCATAAAGGTGGAACACTTGATGGATTCTACGGCAATGAACAGATAGTTTCTGCAAAGATTCCTATTTCTCTTGATTTTCTTGAAGTCCCATTGATGTGTGCTCTGAGAATACCAATCAAGCAAAAATTTGCCCTTACTCTAAAGTTTGGTCCTTATGCAGGTGTAGGATTGTATGGCAAGACCAAAGTCAAGACTGAAGAGGGAGGATCTATGTCAATGCCAATGAACCTCTTCTCAGAAGGATGTGATTATTATGGGAATGCCCAGTCAAGTAATAATAAAAAATTCTCTCTTCCCAAATTAAACAGATGGGATGTTGGCACCACATGGGGAGTGGAATTTGAGTTCTGCCGGCACTATGCTATTGGGGCAAATCTTTCTTGGGGTTGTACAAGACTATCCTCAGAATTTCTAAATGATAATGTGTTTGAAGGAGTGATGCAAGTGATTTTTGGTATGGATCGAATCAAGCCATTCACATCCATGTTCTCTTTCAGCTATTCGTTTTGATTCTTTCTAATCCTTCTAAAATACTCACCGAGCCCTTTGCCCCTTTGCATGACCTATAAGAACTTGTAAAAATTGATTATCGAACACCTAATTAACCTTAATATATGAATATATGAAAAGAATCTTACCTATTTTGTATTCATCGCTTATAGCGTTGCCGCTCACTGCGGCATCCCCGCTCCAGCCTGACTTCAGAAGCTGGGCGCAGACCCCTCCGATGGGATGGAACTCATGGGATTGCTATGGTCCGACTGTAGTTGAAAGCGAAGTGAAGGCTAATGCCGATTATCTCGAAAAGCATCTCAAGGACTTCGGATGGCAATACGTTGTAGTCGATATCCGATGGTATGTCGAAAACGATAAAGCCGGTGGTTATAACCAGACAAATCCCATCTATGACTATGACGAATGGGGACGTTACATTCCCGCTCCCAACCGATTCCCTTCTTCCGTAGACGGACAAGGCTTCAAACCACTTGCCGACTATGTTCACGATCTCGGACTAAAATTCGGTATCCATATTATGCGAGGCATCCCAAAGGAAGCTGTCAGAAAGAAACTTCCGGTTAAAGGCACTGATGGAATAACTGCCGACATGATTGCCAACAACGACTCAACCTGTACTTGGCTCCGTGATAATATGAAGGTTGATTGGCGAAAACCGGGTGCTCAGGAATACTATAACTCTATCTTTGACCTATACGCACAGTGGGGTGTTGATTTCATCAAGATTGATGATTTGGCTCGTCCATACCATACCGCAGAGGTGGAGATGATACGCAATGCCATAGACCAGTGCGGCCGACCGATCGTGCTGAGTATTTCTCCGGGTGAAACTCCGATAGAAAAGGTTGATCATGTCAAGAGCCACGCCAACATGTGGCGTACAGTCGATGACTTCTGGGACAATTGGAGCCAACTCAACTATCAGTTTGGCATCTGCGCCAAGTGGGCTCCACACATTGCCTCGGGCAACTGGCCCGACGCTGATATGCTTCCACTCGGAAAGATAAGCATCCGGGGCGAGAGGGGATCGGAACGCTATACTAACTTCACTCCTGATGAACAGAAGACACTGATGAACCTCTGGACCATCTTCAAGAGTCCCCTGATGTTTGGCGGTGACCTTCCTCAGAATGATGAAGCCACCAACGCTTTGCTCACAAACCGTGACGTACTCTACATGCATAGCCATTCCGTAGCCAATCGACAGGTATCAAACCTCAACAACCATATCACATGGAGTGCCATCGATCCTCGCAATGGCGACATATTTGCAGCCCTTTTTAATACGGGAGGTAATGAGTTCCTTGCCACGAAAGATGCTCTCTGGCGAAGCGGCACAATTTCATATCTCACTACCGGACATGCCGTAGAAGCAGAGGTTGCTATTCCGGAAGGAAGTCGCCAGCTTGTTCTTGCTGTGACTGACGGCGGCGACAGCTACGACTCAGACCATGCCGACTGGATAAATCCGACAGTCACCCTTAAAGATGGAACAAAAATTGATCTTACTGCTCAAAAAATCCTAAAGAAAACCGCCGGATGGGGAGAGGTGCATGTCAATTCAAATCTTGAAGGAGGAAAGTTGAAAATCGACGGTAAGGAATATGAAAAGGGTATAGCCACCCATGCAAATTCCATATTGATCTTTGATCTTCCCGAAGATGCTGTCTCTTTCTCAGCTATTGCAGGTATAGACAATACCGGAAGCGATCAGGGAAGCAAGTCTTCCGTTGAGTTCCTTGTATTCAACTACGACCCCACTTTCCGAGCTGAGTATACCGACCAATGGAATGGGGGCAATGTGCTTGTTGCAGTAGATCCTACCAAGCAGATTGCTGAAAGCGGATTTATGTGTCGTGAGGGTGTGACAAAGACAGCTGAACTTAATGCAGATATAAAGGGTGCAGAAAAGCTCTATCTTGTTGTGACAGACGGTGGCGACAATCTGTCATACGACCATGCGGATTGGATTGATCCTGTTCTTGTAAAGGCTGACGGCACGGAAGTGTCGCTTACAACAATTGCATGGGACGCTAATCCTATCAATGGATGGAATGCTCCGAAAGTCAACCGTAACAACGACGGCAACAAACTAAAAGTGGAAGGTATTGAATACGATTATGGATTTGGAGTAAATGCTCCCTCTATCCTCACATTCACACTTCCCGAAAATCATGATTTCGTTGCTTTCAGATGCAAGGCAGGTCTTGACAACGACGTGGATAATGCACCATTTGGTGCAACGGTTGAATTCCGAGTGTTTACTGAAGATCCTGCGCCCAACAACGATGCCAACCTCACTCTCGATCTTGCTTCAATCGGATTAAATGCCGGTCAGAAGGCTAAGATCACCGAGATGTGGTCTGGTGCGGAGGAAGGCACTTTTGCCGATTCAGAATTCGCACCATTCCTTCGTGAACATGCGAGCGGACTTTATCGTGTTACCCTTCTGGGTAGAAATGATTCAGCATCTCTTGGCCTTTCAGCTGAAGAAGATGAAGAAAACGCAGTCATGACGTTAAAGGCAGTTTTAGCCGGAGGGTCTGTGGAAAACGCATATATACAGTTCGTGCGTGATGGCGAAATCCTTGGAAGCACCAAGATTGCTGACGACGGTTCTGCTATTATGACCATTCCTTCTATTTCAGGAAAGCATACCTACAAAGCCTTCTACAGCGGAAATGCTGACATAGCTAATGCAGTGTCTAATGAAGTCACCCATGAATCAGCTGGAGTTGATTCGATTTCAGCCGATCAGATAGATTGTGAAATTGTTCCGAGGAAGGGGGGAATTGATATCGTGAATGCGTCTGTTCAAAATCTCGACATATATTCTCCATCAGGCGAAAAAGTAAAGACCGTGAAGACAGATAATCTCCCCCTATTCGTCTCCCTCGACCCCGGCCTCTACCTCATAGCCAACCAAAAATTCCTAATAGACTGATAGTGTAGTTAGCGCACTCCGTGCGCGTCCTCGCGCGTCTGATTATGATACGCACTCCCCGCGCGTCAGTTTATGATCGCACTTCCCCACGCGTCTTTAGTAAAGTTCCATTTTCCGACATAAGAAGCTGACATATCAGCTCGGAGAGCTGATATTATGTCGCAACCCCAGGCTTCAGCCTGGGGAAACCCGAACAAAAGCTCAGTAGGCTCGGAGAGGCGCTTTATGATACAGTTATGATTTTGGCATAAACAACGTCTATAATAAGGTTCTCATTTCCCAAAAAATGAGAACCTTATTTTTATTTTTGAAAAATTTTGCGGAATGAAGAAAAATCCGGACGCAATCATTTGGAGGATAATGCTGTGTCTGATCTTGTCAGA
>CAMWLX010000366.1 GCA_947175225.1 uncultured Porphyromonadaceae bacterium | reverse complement strand
TAATAAATCCCTCCACAATCCAGGAAATATAATACTGCCACAAGAATATGAAACTGCATTCAATCTTAACGAAAACAATACTCTTCATATGTGCATTTGCTTTCCATAGTGCTTACGGAAATATAGCGATTCTCGACATTTCAGGGAGCAACTTTGAAAACGAGGCATCCGGAAAATATTCCCAGGACACTTACTCAGCTACTTACCTATGCGACATAGCAGGCTACAATTATTTTGTCACCAACAGCCTGGAATCAGCCATGAACAATAAACTCATTTTATTGGCTACCCCAATATCAGAAACTTCATGGAGTTATGAAAACCTGTCTTCCTTATCTGAATGGATAAGAGAGGGAGGCACACTTTTGGCGCCAGGCATACAGTCAATGCCAAAGGATGCCAAAGACATAGTTGCTGAGATTTTCGGCATCGATGCAACGAAACAAATATCCACAAAAAGCACCAGAACCATCATCAACTGGAATCCCGACCACTACGGAGACAGAGAACTCGAATACATTGATGAAGACTACGAACGGGCTACATCTATAGGCAAAGTAGGCAGCATGAGTTTCACCCCGGCCACTTGCGAACTGCTTGCTACGTTCGCCAATGGCGACGCAGCAGTGGCAAGGCATGGGCATGGAAAAGGGAATGCCTATCTGGCTTGCATACATTGGAAAGATGTTGTGCAGCGCAACCAACTTAACAAAGACAAGAGCGCATCTCGACAATACAACAATGGCTTCGAGCCATCTTCTGACGTATGGGCTTTCTTCCTAAGATCAATCTACGCGAGCCATAATGGACCGACAGTCTGGAAATTTACCATCCCGGCAGGCTACACCCAACTTTTAATTCCGACGCATGACTGCGACAGCCGCACTGCCTACGACGAAATGCACTTTATGTCGGAATATGAAAAATCGCTTGGATTAAGTGGACATTATTTCTTGACCACCCATTACTATAGCGACAAAGTCAATTTCGGCTATTCTTATCTTTCTGACTTCTACAATTCAGAAACTCTTCCCAAAGCACAGCAACTCCTTGAAGACGGGCACACGGTGGGGAGTCATTCAATTTGCCACTTTCCTGACTTCAACAAGACACGCAACACAGACGTAGTGACACGCGACGAATATGCACATAGAGCCACATGCGTAGACGGGACAAGCACCGGAGCCTCCACCTGGGCAGAGATAGTGCTGTCAAAACAGATACTTGAAGAAGATTTAGGAAACAATGTCAGGTCGTTTCGCAGTGGGCATCTTTGTGTGAATCCTGATTTTCATGCCATGCTTGAAGAGGGAGACTATTGCTTCCAGTCGTGTTATACTGCCGGGGATTTACTATCGGAATTTCCATTTTTTGGTTGCATTAACAATGACTGGAATAATGAGCTAACAAATGTGCTCACTATGCCCCTGCATATGTCAGACGTCTATAACAATAAGGATGGAGAGCCACTCAACAACGACACCTGGGCTACACACAGAGCTCCGGATGAATGGGAAAGTGCCATGCAAAAACTTAGGGGCAACTATGCCTCGGCAATACTTCTGATTCATCCGAACAGAGAATGGAAGATGACTCTTCAAAAAAAGCTGATCGAACGCCTGGATTCTACAGAAGTTGGACTTTACAACTTTGAGGAGTATGGTGATTTCTGGCTTTCCCGCTTGAATAACAGATATACATACACCTATGAAAGTGAAGATGGACACTTGATTATCACCACTGACACGGAAGAACTAATGAAAAGCAAGATGACATTTGGAATTGAAGTCACTGACCAACCAGTCAATTATGTCACCATAAGCAACGAAGATGCAACCGAGACATATACCGCGACTCTCAAGAGATTAACAGACACGCGCTATCTTGCAATTCCGGATTTCCCGGACGACAACAATGCCGTAGAGGAGATAACAGACAATTATAAACTTCACAATGGCAAAGGGACCATCTTCGATATCAATGGAAGATTCATCACAACCTTTTCAACTTCGGAAGGACTGAAAAGCATCCTTTCAGTGCTGAAAAAAGGACTCTATATTATCAAAGAGGCAACATCGACCCAAAAAGTCATAATATGACGAAATGTGCAGAACAAAAAGATAATCAATAGTCAATAAAAACAAGAATACATCACACTAACACTATAAAATGGACAATAAGACATTTATAGACACGTTGAGCCAAAGGATCAATGCCGGGAAAGAGGAAACATCAGAAATGGTTGAGTCGCTTTGTCAAGTGCTGACAGATGCTTCTCTCGAAGGCGACACTGTGACCTTTCCGGGATTTGGGAGTTTTGAACCCCGCAAGCGATTAGAACGGATAGCTGTGCAGCCTTCAAATGGGAAAAGAATGCTGATACCACCCAAAATAACACTGACGTTCAAACCATCTACATTGCTAAAACAGAAAGTCCGCAACCATGAATAACAAGATTACATTTCCCAGACTCGCAACGCTGGTAGCAAATAGATCAGGGAGGTCAAAGAGGTTTTCGGAAGATTTCTTGCGAGAATTTTTCACATTAATAAGCGAGACCCTGGAAGCTCATGAAAGTGTCAAGATCAAAGGACTTGGAACATTTCGCCTCACCCGAGTAGAGCCGAGGCGAAGTGTAGACGTCACTACAGGAGAACCTATGGAGATATCGGGACACAACAAAGTAGTGTTTATACCCTCCAAGGAACTTGCAGATGCAGTGAACGCCCCATTCGAAGCGTTCACTGCCGTAGAAATCAGTGATGATGCTGACATAGATCAACTTTTCGCGAAAGAGGATCTCGATATTCAAGACGACAATGAGTATAAATCCATCGAGAAAGACAATGAAGCAGACCTAACAGAATCTGACATAATCATTGCAACAGCCCAAGAAGAAACTCCGGAACAGTCGGATGACACTGAAAGCGCACTCAATGAAGACACCTTGGGATTGGCTCAGGCTGCCGACAAGCCGTCTGGCATGCCAGCAAATAATGAAATTGAACCAATAGCAGAATCGGAGCAATCTACCAATGAAGAATCTGAGAACAGCAACAACATTGAGGAGGATTCAGATTCAAAGGAAGATGCCGCTGATGAAACTACTACTGAGACCAATGCTGATAGGGAAGCAAATGCTGATGTAGACACCAATACTGAGGTATCAGCCAATTCCGATGCTGAAGCTGAGGCAGAAGAAGAAATAACTGATGACGCAGGTGAGTATGAAGAAGAAAATTCCCGCAGGAAAGGTTGGGTAAAAAGTTGGATGATTGCACTCGGGGCAGCCGCAGCCGCACTATTTGCCACCTTTATAATATGGTATTTCTTCACATCCAACGACATCAACGGAATATTCAACAAAACAAACAAGACAGCAGAAGCCTCGTCAGCAACCGACATCGACGGAGGAAAGAATGCTTCAGCAGTTGCCCCGTCAATGTATTCAGACAGTATAACGGATTCTACGGAATATAAAGAAACGGAAGAGGAAGTGCCAACGGCACCTTCAGACGCAGTGGTGTATGACACAATAGGGGCGACCAGATACCTCACCACCATGGCAAAGGCACATTATGGCAACTACAATCTCTGGCCTTATATATATGAAGAAAATAAATCTTTTCTCGGGCATCCAGACAGAATACGGCCGGGGACACCGGTCGTCATTCCAAAACTAAGCAAGTATGGTGTGGATCCCTCCAAGGCCGAAGACATCGAAAAAGCCAAGAAATTAGGCGTTGAAATTTATGCACGCTATGGCAAGAAGATCTGATGAAGCTCATTCCAGAACAAAAAAATGAAAAATTTTACTTGTGGAGTCATTTTTTTGCGAAAATATTTGGTGGAATCAAAAAAAAGCATTAACTTTGCATCGCAATTGAGAGACAGAGTTCTTGAAGATATGCAAATGGTTCCATGTCCGAGTGGTGAGGTACCGGTCTGCAAAACCGTTCACAGCGGTTCGAATCCGCTTGGAACCTCAAAAGCCTTCCGATTTTATCGGGAGGTTTTTTTGCATAAAGTACATGCAAAGAAGATAAAAAGGGAGCAGCCAGAGACTTTTTTCAGGAATATTTTCAGTATAAAATTTGCATATCTCGAAAAGAAAGACTAAATTTGTAGCCAGAAT
>CAMWLX010000365.1 GCA_947175225.1 uncultured Porphyromonadaceae bacterium | reverse complement strand
TCAGATATGTTCTAAGTGCTTCGACATATTCCTCAAAAGCTTCCTGTCCGGCTTTTGGAACGGCACAAATAAATTAACTCAATTTAACAAAGTATTTTAACTCAATTTAACAAAGTATTTTAACTCAATTTAACAAAGTATTTTAACTCAATTTAACAAAATAAATTGCATCAAAAACACAAAATCACTTTGATAATTTAATTTTAATTACTAAATTTGCAAGTGATTATGGAGAAAGAAAGATATTTAAAAAGGATAGCCGATGATTTATTGAAATTAAGGCTTGAAGCATTTGGTGCGGTACAGATTACCGGACCAAAATGGTGTGGGAAAACCACAACAGCTGAACAGCAATCTTCCAGTATAATAAAACTCCAGGACCCGGATCTTCGTGCTGGATATCTTGCTACAGCTAAAACAAAACCTTCCCTTCTGCTCAAAGGAGCCACACCACGTTTGATTGATGAATGGCAAGTAGCACCTGTAATATGGGATGCAGTGAGGCATGCAGTAGACGAGAGAAGGAAGAAAGGTCAATTTATACTTACAGGATCAACTGTCGTAGACGATGATGAGATCATGCACACAGGTACCGGAAGGATATCTAAGATGTCTATGTATCCAATGAGTCTTTTTGAATCGCTTGAATCAAACGGATCGGTTTCATTAAAAAGACTTTTTGATGGTAGTAATTACGATATTGACGGCGAGATGTCACAACTTTCAATAGAAAATCTGATTTTCGCAGCATGTAGAGGAGGTTGGCCAGCCTCTCTTGAAGATATGAGTAGGAAGGCAAAACTTTTGATTGCCAAGGATTATGTGGATATAATTTGCAGAGAAGACATTTCAAGAGTAGATAGGAAGAATAGGAATCCGTCATTAGCGAGGTTGATACTGAAATCATATGCCAGAAATATATGCGCTTTAGCTAAAAAATCATCTATGCTTGCAGATGTAGCGCAAGAGATGGAAAGAATATCTATGCCCACATTTGATGATTATGTAGAAGCACTTGAAAAATTATACGTGATTGATGACATCGAAGCATGGTCTCCGGCAATCCGCTCCAAATCTGTCATCAGGACAGGAAAAAAACGCTGTTTTGTAGATCCTTCAATTGCAGTGGCAGCCTTAGGAGCCTCTCCTGAAACCTTAGAACTTGATCTTAACACTTTTGGTTTTATTTTCGAATGCCTCTGCTTCAGGGATCTTAGAGCGTATTCGCAGGCTATAGGAGGTCATCTGGCGTATTATCATGACAGATATGGCCTTGAGGCAGATGCTGTTCTTCATCTTTATAATGGGAAATATGCTTTGATTGAATGCAAATTGGGTAGTCGAGAAATAGATGATGGTGCGAAACATCTTCTTGAACTCAAGCGTCTTATATTGGAGAAAAATCAACAACAAAACCAAACAAGTATTAAGGAGCCAGACCTTCTGATGGTTATTACCGGAGGTGAAATGGCTTATACGCGAGAGGATGGAGTTAAGGTAGTGCCAATCGGTTGTTTAAGAGATTAGCAATACTTTAAGCGTAGAACACGTAGCTTATCGTCTAAATATCCTTCTTAATTATATACCGCTTTTGTGGGGCACCTCATAAAAGGTGCCCCACCGAGTCATAGGTTCAGATAAGTTCTAAGTGCTTCGACATATTCTTCAAAAGCTTCTCGACCGGCTTTTGTAACAGCACAGATGGTTCTCGGACGTTTTCCTGACATTCCTTTCTCAACTGATATATATCCTGCAGAAGAAAGTTTGTCGAGCTGCACGCTCAGGTTTCCGGCCGTTGATTCGGTTTTCTCCTTGAGATAGACGAAATCTGCTTCTTCCACATTCATCAGAATGGACATTATTGCAAGCCGGAGTTGCGAATGCAGAAGCGGATTCAGTTCTTTCATTGCTGTTTTTCTTTATTGCTTAAAATATGACCGGGTATTATCATTGTTACAATCCATGCGAGGATAAAAAGAGGCATATACCAGTTTACATTAAGCGGAATATCTCCTACAATACAGCATACTGTAATCATTCCAACCAGTAAGCCAATTATACCACCATAGATAAGACAATTTTCCCTAACTATAAGTCCCTGTGCGATTTCTGCTCCGGAAGTCATAAGGATGGAATAAACCAGGATCGCACCCGAACAGTCAGTTTCCCCCAATAAGTAAAAACCGAGACACATAATAATCAATACGATCTCAGAGATTCCGAATATCGTCCAAAGCCTTGAAGTCACTTTATCGGAATAAGAGGTTGCTCCACGGTGCCTTTGCTGACTATGTGACATCATGGACGTTGTCGGGAATCCTATAAGAGGGATAGCGAACCAAAGCCAGTTCCATACTAGATTATGAGTGGATGCGACTAATACCCACACACTGATTGCGGTGATTACGACAAGATATCCCCACATAAGCATCTTTCTACTGCCGAGATAGCGGGTTTTAGTACGGGCTATCATTGAAGCGATGAGCTCCAGACTCTCCTTTTCAGTTAATTGCTTTTCTTCCATATTTCAGGTTTTTAAGAGTTTTACATTTGGTTTATTTTATAAACCATTTCGATTTTAAAAAAGAGCGGTCGCGCGATTCCGCTCTCATTTCGGTTGCAAAGTTAATTAAGTTTATTTTATAAACCAAATTTTTTCATAAGTTTGTTCAAAATTCTTCGTGTTATACTTAGTTCCTGACTTAAATATGCTTTTTTTATTGGAAATAGGGAAGAAAGATTTTAATGTTTTATTTTATGAGTATCGATATTTTTTCTTAAATTTGCGAGATGAATATTCCAGCCCTTGCTTCATACTTCGAGGTGATGACTTAGACATGAAAAAATATGGTAAACGAGTAGGACCTTTTACACTTTTTCTCGTCTTCGGAATGAACAATAAAAAAATATCGTTATGAATAGAATTATGAACTTTCTTGCATTAGCGCATGGCGACCTTCTCAAACGCCTTGTATTCATCTTGATGTCAATTCTGACTATCAACAGCGTGTGTGCCATGGAAAACAGTGAGCCGTCTGCAACCACTTCTTCTGATTCAATAAGTACTAATCAAATATCTGATGATTTGATTAGCCGAAATCTTTTTGTTGAATTTGGAGGACCAACATTGGGTGTTGGAATTGGATACGATCAAAGATTTAAGCCAAATTCTGTTTTCGGCTTTCGTGCTGGAGTATCATTCACTAATGGATCATTCGATGACGGCGGATGGTGGGGAGCGTACGATGAAGATTACACTAAAGTTGATTTTTCAGGGGTGACTCTACCATTAGAAGCCAATGCTATTATGGGAAAAAGAGCAAGTAAATTTGAACTTGGAGTAGGTGCTACGCCATGTATTCTTAAAAGAACTGATACTAATTATTTAAACTGGCATCATTACACTATAAAACAAGGTGTAAGGCTCAATATTTTCGGAACTCTCAACGTCGGTTATCGACTTCAACGCAAAAGTGGCTTTTTCCTAAGGGCTGGTTTCACATTTCTTATCGGCGATTTGAAATGTTCACCATTCGATGGCCTACTCCTCATCCCTAATCTTTCCTTAGGATATACAATCAGATAAAAACAACTTCAATATGAAAAAAATACTCTTTCTCTTGTTTTCCTTATTAGGACTGACCGCATGTTCTAACGCTCAAAATAAGGCTTATACTGATATGGACGTGGAAGCATTTTCAAAATTCATAACAGAAAAAGGAGTGCAAATTGTAGATGTACGGACTCCTGAAGAGTATGTGGAAGGACATATTGAAGATGCGAAGAATATAAATGTATTTGACTCGGACTTCACAGAAAAGGCTATGAAAAGCTTAGATACATCAAAACCAGTTGCCGTATATTGCAGAAGCGGTAAGCGATCAGCAGATGCAGCTCAAAGACTTTCTGAAAAAGGATTTTCTGTTACTAACCTCAAAGGGGGAATCCTCGCTTGGAAAGCAAATAACCTACCGATAAGCAAATACCAGTAACAAGATATATGCAAGCGCGATAGAGTATAATTTACACTTTATCGCGCACTAATTTATCAGAGATGCTGAGAAATGGGTTGGGAGATGTGAAAGAAAGTTAAGGGTGGCTGGATTTAAAATGATAAAAGGGGGTTTCACATTATGAAAG
>CAMWLX010000364.1 GCA_947175225.1 uncultured Porphyromonadaceae bacterium | reverse complement strand
CTGTGCATTGACACACAAAAAAGACATACACAACACTGCCAAAGTAAACAAATTACTCATATCTATCAGATCTTTAACTAATTTTCCTACAAAGTTAATAAATATTCGTCAATCCAACAAATAAAAAATAAGTTTAAACAACTTCAATATATTCTTGTCATATAAACAAAAGAATAGACCGAAAAAATTTTTCAGTCTCTTCGTATTTAATTTATGAAAATTAGTCGTTTATGTGTCGATTGATTGCCGTATGTGTGCCGTCTTGTTGTCGTGCAAAATCTTCAGAAATCCTGTTAAAATTCGCTCGAGAAATGGAAGCGGATTTTCGGGAAGTCACTTTGGGCCATCTGGAGTACGTAGTTGCTGTCGGCGAGGAATACGTCTCGTCCCTCCTTGTCTTTTGCCATGAATTGGTATTTACGCTTCTTGAAGGCTTCGAGGGCATCTTGGTCGTCACTTTCGATCCAACATGCTTTGTAAAGACTTATCGGTTCCCAGCGACATTGTGCTCCATATTCATGCAGCAGACGATATTGAATCACTTCAAACTGGAGTTGACCTACAGTTCCTATTATTTTTCGACCATTAAATTGATTTATGAACATCTGTGCTACGCCTTCATCCATCAACTGGTTGATACCTTTGTCGAGTTGCTTGGCTTTCATCGGATCGGCATTCTCAAGATATTTGAACATCTCAGGGGAGAAAGAAGGAAGTCCCTTGAAATGAAGATTCTCTCCGGATGTCAAAGTGTCGCCGATTTTGAAATTGCCTGTATCAGGGATGCCAACTATGTCTCCGGGATAAGCCTCATCAACGATATTCTTTTTCTGAGCCATGAATGCAGTAGGAGCTGCAAACTTCATCATCTTATTGTGGCGCACATGCTTGTAGTTGACATTGCGCTCAAACTTACCGCTGCATATCTTCACAAAAGCTATACAGCTGCGATGGTTCGGATCCATATTGGCATGGATCTTAAATACGAAACCTGTGAATCCTTCCTCTGTCGGGTCTACTGTACGTTCCTCTGCATCAATTGGCAGGGGAGCGGGAGCTATTTCACAGAAGCAGTCAAGGAGTTCTTTCACTCCGAATGTATTGAGAGCGGAGCCGAAGAAGACAGGAGCTACTTCTCCTCTAAGATAAGCTTCCTTGTCAAATTCAGGATATACGCCTTCGATCAGTTCAAGATCTTCTCGGAGTTTGTCGGCATCAGCTTTCCCGACGAGTTCATCAACGATAGGGGAGTTGACATCTTCTATCTCGACACGTTCGCTGATGGTCTGCTTTGAAGGGGTAAAGAGGTCGAGACCATGCTCATAAATATTGTATACACCTTTGAATTTCTCACCAATATTAATAGGCCAAGTCAAGGGTCGGACTGATATCTTAAGTTCCTGTTCAAGTTCATCGAGAATATCAAACGGATCACGTCCTTCGCGGTCGAGTTTGTTGACGAAAATAATTACTGGGGTCTTTCGCATACGGCAAACCTCCATCAATCTACGTGTCTGGGTATCGACACCCTTAGCCACGTCGACAACGATAATGACTGAATCTACCGCAGTCAAAGTGCGGAAAGTATCTTCCGCGAAATCCTGGTGGCCCGGTGTGTCAAGGATATTTATTTTATAGTCCTTGTAGTTGAATCCCATCACGGATGTAGCGACAGATATACCACGCTGCTTTTCAATCTCCATCCAGTCAGATGTAGCAGTCTTCTTAATCTTGTTGCTCTTCACTGCTCCTGCTACATGGATTGCTCCACCGAAAAGAAGAAGCTTTTCAGTCAGTGTAGTCTTACCGGCGTCAGGATGCGATATGATAGCAAACGTGCGACGACGCGCAATTTCTTTATTCAGTTCTTCCGACATGGCTTATTCCAGTTCAAGCTCGTTGTTGTAGTCCTTTTTATAATATTGTGCAAGCGTACCCAAAAAATGAGATACCTCATTCGCTGCATTAAGAGTCTCCTTGGAAATCTCTTTTCCTTGAATCTTTAGCATGAGAATGCCATATAGAAAATTGAATAGAGTCTCCATCTCTCCAACCTTGTTCTCGCCGGATCTGGCACGGAGTTCCACAATCAGAGGGAGCACCTTATAATATTCTGCTGCATATTTGGCATACTTTGGATCTTTCACAAGGTGTGCATTGAGATCGTCAAGGGCTATTATGACGTTCTTATTGATCTGAAGATGTCCCTTAT
Source organism: uncultured Porphyromonadaceae bacterium (assembly GCA_947175225.1). Lineage (GTDB taxonomy): Bacteria > Bacteroidota > Bacteroidia > Bacteroidales > Muribaculaceae > Lepagella. The sequence goes on along the minus strand of CAMWLX010000364.1, from coordinate 1,937 downwards.
CCACAACACCTTCTCGGCGCATCATGTCGATAAGAGATTCATACCATTCAGTCATCTCTTTCCTCTGCTCTTCTGAAAGCCCATTGTGCTTGTTCACTATATTTTCCTCAATGCGGTCAAGGTCAAGACCGAAGGCCCTGATCATATCTTCTATCTGCCACATGTAGAGCAGGTATTCCGCTATATTTTCTCTTTTTTTCTGTGAAGCTGTAATCATGATGCAAAATTACAAAAAGTAGGCTGAATGTGCAATTCTTCAACAAAATAATTTTCTTTATGATAGATTTCAAATCATGGTTGTTATATAGATATGCGGTCTGTTGCAAAATTATGCAGTATACTGCAAATTATTTAATATTTATTCATTCTTTAAACAATTCATTATGGAATCGAAGAAATTTCTCCTTCAGGAAAAAGATATACCTACAGCTTGGTATAACATCGTTGCTGACATGCCGGTCAAGCCACAGCCAATGATCAATCCCGCGAGCGGCGAGCCTCTGAAGGCGGAAGATCTGATGCCCCTATTCTCTAAAGAGGCTTCCCTTCAGGAAATGAACGATACCGACAGGTTTATCGAAATTCCGGAAGAGGTAAGGGAGATGTATAAGATCTATCGTCCCACTCCGCTTGTGCGTGCGAGGGGGCTTGAGAAAGCACTTGGCACAAAAGCGCATATTTATTTCAAGAATGAAAGTGTAAGTCCGGTGGGAAGCCACAAACTTAATTCTGCAATTCCGCAGGCTTATTTCTGCAAGAAGGAAGGTGTGACTAATATCACAACAGAAACAGGAGCAGGCCAATGGGGAGCAGCTTTATCTCTTGCTGCTAAACATTTCGGACTTAATCTTGCTGTCTATATGGTTAAAGTGTCATTCAACCAAAAACCATACCGCCGCTCTATCATGCAGACATATGGAGCAGAAGTCATAGCTTCTCCTTCTATGTCTACGAAGGCCGGACGCAAAATAATAACCGATAATCCCACATATCAGGGTTCACTTGGAACGGCAATTTCTGAAGCAGTAGAACTCGCTATGGCTACTGAAAACTGCAAATATGTTCTCGGCTCAGTACTCAATCATGTGGCTCTTCATCAAACAGTGATAGGTCTGGAAGCAGAAAAGCAGATGGAGATGGCCGGAGAATATCCTGATGTCGTTATCGGATGTTTCGGTGGTGGCAGTAACTTCTCGGGTATTTCATTCCCCTTTATGCGTCATAATTTCAGTGGAGAACGCAGCACTCGCTTCATAGCAGCCGAACCGGAATCATGTCCTAAGCTTACAAGAGGTAAACTTCGTTATGATTTTGGTGATGAGGCAGGATACACACCCATGATTCCAATGTATACTTTAGGTCATGATTTTGCTCCAGCTAACATTCATGCCGGTGGCTTGCGCTACCATGGAGCCGGTTCTGTCGTCAGCCAGTTGAAAAGACAAGATTTGATAGAAGCTGTAGATATCCCTCAGCTTGAAACCTTTGCAGCAGCAACTCTCTTTGCACAGACAGAAGGTATTATCCCTGCTCCCGAAAGCTCACATGCTATTGCAGCTGCAATCCGCGAGGCAAAGAAAGCTAACGAGCAAGGAACTGCTCCTGTGATTTTATTCAATCTTTCAGGTCATGGTCTTATAGATATGGCAGCATATGATAGTTATATATCCGGCGATCTCAATAACTATCATGTGTCGGATGAAATAATCGAAAAGAATACTGAGGGTCTCAAGGATGTTAAGTGAACAATGAATAATTAGCTTCGCGACAGTAGTGGGCGTGTTCACCATGAGTGGAATGCCTTGCTACTGTCGCGAATTATTATTTATAATGAAGGAAAGTGGGGACGGAAGTTTTGCCATCTTTGCAGAGTATGGCTTTCACTACAAAATCCCCATGGGGAAGATCAATAGGACCTGTATATATGGAAGATCCTA
>CAMWLX010000363.1 GCA_947175225.1 uncultured Porphyromonadaceae bacterium | reverse complement strand
CATATATATTGATTAAATTTGCATAAAAGAACCAAAATAGTTTATTATGGCCACGGTAGCAAAAATTAACACAAGAAGAAAACTTATCGACATTCCCGAGGATGTCTTTCAGACACTCAATCTCAAAGCGACAGCTATGGGTACTAACCTAAAGAAATTTATAGAGGATCTTCTAATACGCGAAAGCGAGGACATGGATGATGCAGAACTCTACAAATATCTTGTCGCTACCCGTCCGGAAGGAAAAGTAATGCTAAATGCCGAGGAGAAGAAGGATTTTGAAGATTGGCTAAATCAACATAGAAAATGAAAGTCGACTTTTCTAAAGACTTCATAAATCCGTTCGCAAACTGTCCGGAAAGATACTTCAATCAGTGATTGAAACTATTGATGAAGTAAAAGCGGCAGAATCAATTGAACAGATATCCAATTGCAAAAAGATAGAGTCATTGAATAGCGTTTATCGGATCAGGATAGGAGATAAAAAAGCTTTCTTTGTGCTACATGTTCAAATTGAAGGAGATTTGGTAATGTTCGAATATCTTCTAAGTCGTGGGGAAGCATACGATAAAAAGAATATGCAGAAACTTCGTAAAAAAGATTGCTGAAGACGCCGGACAATCCTCAATACACCACTATGGTTAGAATTATTATGCTCAGCAAACATAATGTTTGCTGAGCATAATATTAAGAATCATAAACATTATCTTACAAAAAGGTTTATGACTTCAGCCGGTAGCATGATTATACCTTCTGAAACAGAAAGTTCAGAAGCCTTTTCATCCTCAGGTTCGCATTTGAGAAAAAGCACCGGAACTATGATATGATTTGCAGCGAAAGGAAGGAGTTTTGCCTTTCTTTTCAGCTCCGACAACAACTGTCTTGCATATTCCGGCGCTGTCCATTTGCACTCTCCAACCAATAAGTATTTCCGATCCAACGACTCGCTGACCACATCGATTTCAATCTGCTCTGGTTTTCTTTCTTCATTAAGTACTGATCCCCACCATCGTGAGGCATTACCATAAAGCACACCGTCGATAACATTTCCAACTACACAATCCCTGCATATTGCTTCCCATTGCATTCCGACATATCTTGAAAACTGCGTCTTAAGCATAGTTTCAATCGGCAGATGACGGTCAAGTTCGATAAAAGAGCGGTTTGGCACTACAAACTGATAATAGAATGCGAGAAATGGATCAGCAATCTTGTATAGGCTCTTTTTCGAATTCTTTTCATCAATACCAAAAGGTACCTCTTTTTCAAGAAAACCTAAATCAATTAGTTTCTTCAAAGGACGAGAAAGGTTGGTAGCGGGCTCATTGCACCTGGCAGCTATTTCCGATAGACGGTTAGCTCCCGAACCAATGAACGACATTATGGTCGTAGTTTTCACTATATCCTTTACATCGTCTTGAAGCAGTTTGACGGGTTCTTCATAAAGCGGAGCATTCACTGAAAAGACATTTCTCCATAAGGCCTGATCCAAGGAATGTCGCTTTTCTCTAAGTTCCCAATAGCGCGGAACGCCTCCCCAAACGGCATATTCTTCCATTGCCTGCACAGAGTCAAAACCCAAGGCTTCTTCTATGAATGGAATGCGAAGAGGAGTTAGTTTCATGATCTCTTGCGCTCTTCCATATAGAGGAGCAGTGGCATCAAGAAAGAGCCCATACATCATATTCTGTGACGAACCGCATAATATTAAATTGTATTTTAGTACCCTGTTGTCAATTAGTTTTTGCAATACAGATGGCAGTTCCGGCGACTGCTCCACAAGATAGGGAAATTCGTCAAGACAGAGAATAAACTTTTTTTCAGTACGGTAATTGGCCGCCATAAAAACTGATTCCCAGTCGGGATATGACACTTTGTCGAAATCGGGGAATTTTTGGGCGAACATTTTGGCAACAAGTTCTCTCTGGTGCTCTGCTTCAGATCGGTCCGAAAGGAAATATACGTCGCTGTCAGTAATTACCTTTTTTATTAGAGTCGACTTTCCCAATCGGCGACGGCCGTATACTACAACCAAGGATGGTGTGTCCAATTCCAAAGCTTCTATAAGACGTTGCTGCTCCTCTTTTCTATCTACAAATTCCATAATTTTGCCCTTTATAATTATTATGCTCTGCAAACATAATGTTTTCGGTGCATAATTCCAAATATAAAGCCAATTATTTTGTTTTTTTAACACATGTAATTAGAATCACACAAACTTAGGCAATTCTCTACTCGTTTTATATCCATGAAAGACACACAAGATATACTTATAGAAAAAAATACATCCGAAGGCATAGAGCGGTTTCTCGCATCAGACTTCGTGGAAGGCATAGGACCCTCCTATGCCCACCGTCTCGTCGAAGCATTTGGCACTGATACACTTGAAGTTCTCGCCAAAGACCCTGCGAAATGCAGCGAAATCAAGGGTCTCGGAGAAACCCGTGCCCTGAAAGCCTCAGAAAGCCTAAAAAATATAAAATACCCTCTCCCACTTCTTGCATTCCTTTTCTCCTGCGGTGTCAGCGAGATGTATATAGATCGCATCTTAGGCAAATATCGGAAACGAGCGGAAACCGTCATCCTCAAAGATCCTTACTATATGGTGGAGGACGTTTGGCAACTCCATTTCCATACAGCCGATAAAATCGGACGAGCATTAGGCATTGCGGAAGATGATCCGCGACGCCTACAGGCAGCCATCGTGGGTGCAGTAAAACATTATGCCGACGATGGTCACCTCTTCGCGACCGTTCCTGAGGCTCTCGCTTATTCTTCATCCATAACCGGTGTGTCTGAAGATGAAATAGCCAAACAGATTGATGCTACTATTGATGATGGTCGCATTGTCCGCAGCAGGGGCGTCCTTTATCTCCCTGTCTTCTATAATGCGGAAAAGGAAGGTGCCGAAAAACTCCTTGCTCTCGCAGAGTCAGCTCCTGAGAAAATCAATGTGTCTGATATTCCAACCACCGACGGACATGGTATCGCATATTCACCTATGCAGATAGAAGCTATCAAACTCTTGCTCACCTCTCCTGTCTCAGTACTCACAGGAGGTCCGGGCTCAGGCAAGACAACAGTTCTCAGAGCTGTAATTGACGTGCTTGAAAAAGAAGGAAAACATGTGACACTTTGCGCACCAACAGGAAGAGCAGCTAAACGAATGACTGCTCTGACAGGTCGTGAAGCTTCTACAATACATCGACTTCTCGGCTATCGTCAAGGGGAAGGGTATCACAAGAAGCAAATTGAAACAGATGTCCTGATTATCGACGAGGGGTCGATGATGGAGCAAGTTCTTTTCAATCATCTTCTTGATGCCGTCGGTCCCGGCACACAAGTGATAATAGTTGGAGATGTCGACCAACTCCCAGCCATCGGTGCTGGTGATGTGATGCGAGATATGATAGAGGCTCCTACCATACCTGTAGCGCGTCTTAACGAAAACTTTCGTCAAGAGGAAGGTAGCCGGATAGCAGAAAGCGCTAAGGCTATTAATGCAGGGGAAGTTCCGGAATCACATCCGGAAAGTGACTTTATGATAATCCCGGAATCCACTCCCAGACGGATTCATAATCGCATCTTGTCTCTCGTAGCAGAAGAACTGCCTCGCGAAAAATGTGTTCCTTCTACTGAAATCCTCGTTGTAACTCCTCAGCAAATTGGACCTTTAGGAGCCAAACAACTGAATATGGATCTCCAGGCTCGTTTGAATCCTGAAGGCCCGGCTCTTAAGCGTGGTGAAACCACTTTTCGCCTCGGTGACCCGGTGATGCAGACGTCCAATTCAAAAGATCGTGGAGTCTATAATGGAGAGACTGGCAGAATAATAGATGTAAACCCTGACGAACAGACTTTGGCAGTGGAATATTCAGATGGCAATCGAAGCACATATCTCCGCTCAGAACTTAGCGAACTGACTCTCGGCTATGCTACTACCGTCCACAAACTTCAAGGCTCAGAAGTAAAAAACATCGTCTTCCCGGTCACGATGGCACACCGCCCCATGCTCTACCGCAATCTCCTCTACACCGGAGTGAGCCGTGCCAGCCGCCTATGCGTCCTCGTAGGTGAAGAAGAAGCCCTCCGCTACGCCATCGAAAACGCCACTCCCACCATCCGCCACTCCAACTTCCGCCACCGTCTCACCCACATTGAATAAATATAGGGG
>CAMWLX010000362.1 GCA_947175225.1 uncultured Porphyromonadaceae bacterium | reverse complement strand
AATTTCTTCATATTCTTTAAGGCCAAATCATCACGTGTACTCTGAAGATGAAGTCGGGAGATATTGAGATATGAGGCAATATCTCAATATCTCCGAATGATGCAATTTCAGTTATCCGAGGACAGTTGTCAGGCAATCGGAAGTACGAAATCAACAAAATTGAATAAATCAATTCGTGAATATCGAAATAACGACAGCGAAGACGATACACCCAAGAGCAAATTCGTTAAATAAGATTCCAATAGTACGGGGCTTTGAGTCCTTTTGTTTTTTCAACATAATAAGGTTTAGTCCAGCTATAACCCCAAGCACTCCCATCCATATATAAAATGATGTATTCATTTTTTTCGGTTGCTTATGTTCTGTTTATTTACGCGATAAGATAGGATTCCTACTATAACGACAAATAATGTCGCGCCCAATCCAGCACAGCCACGCATTATAAGCATGAAATTTGAGGGAATCTTATCAATCCATATAGTCATAGACAATAAGAGAATTATGACAATCACAATAATTGTGATTGCACAATATTTCATCCGTCTGTACTTGGGCGCATTATAGAGACATCTCAATTCTTCTCGTTCTCGCAGGTATTTATCCATTATCCTTTTGGATTGAATATTTTACTATATTCCAAAGAAAAAGGGACAAAAGATTATAAGAGCGATAATTAAGCCGACACAGTATCGAATAAAACGGTACGATACTTTCTTTTTCAACCACTCTGAATCAGCTATGCCTAATCCGAGGAAGGTGGTGATCATAGCCGTTACGACTGTTAAAAAAACTCCTTCTGCCATAGTCTTATTATTTATGTGTTATAATTTTCAAAGCTTCTTCTATCACATTGTCTTTACCTAAGATGACGCTCTCGGTTTCTTCAACAACAACATCGGGCTGTATGCCGATTCCGATGAACTCAGTTCCATCAGCAAGTTTTTCGTGTATGGTGCAGATTCTACCGGTATATCCCCAACCTAAGTCAATGAAGATTGGGTTGCCGGTGCTTCCGCCGGTGGGAGTTCCAACCAATTTACCACGATTAGCATTTTTGAAAAGCACGGTAAAATCTTCTGCTGCTGAGAATGTGGTGCTATTGACAAGTAAGATTATCGGTTTGTCGTATTTCGGCATATCGTTGGGAAAGGCTATGCAGAATGGTACAATTGTATCAAATGAATCAGTTGCACATTCCCATTTCTTGCCCCAGGAAGCGTATGCAGCTTCATATTTAGGTGTTTTCCACGAGGCTTGCGGAATGGTGTCGGTAGCAAGCAACATCATAATAGCCTGAGCTACGTTGCTATTTCCCCCTGTATTGTCGCGTATGTCTATAATCAAGCCATCGGTCGGAACAATCTTTTGTTCGTAAAGGTCACCGAAAGCCTGAAGATCGACATTGTTAGCCTGAAAACTCGGTATTTTTAAAAGTCCGATGTTTCCGGGTAGAGACTCAAACTTAATTGACATATCCGGGTTTACAATACCCCATGGAGACTGACGATCATCTATGATATCGAATGTCTTACCGTTGCTGTTTTTGAATGACAGCTTTACAGGAACTCCGCGATAACCTTTTGTAAGGTTAATGGAATTGAATGGATATGTGGCAGACCATTGTGGAGTTGATGAAGGAATATAAGGCACCACATATTTGTTACCATATTCGATAACCGGCATATCATCAATGGCTACAATTTCGGTTCCCCGACGTACTCCTTTCTGAGAATATTCATCAGAAAACACTTCGGTAACGAAAACCTTATCGCCGATTCTTTTATGGCTGATTGGGGCGTATGTTACATCGGCACTGAACGCGATGCTTGTATGACCGTCTTTCAGCAGATTGGCGAACAGTTGCAGTTTATCACTAAATTCCTCATCGGACTGCGTGTTTACGAGATTAGGAAGTTCTGCGCTGCAAATGCTGTCATAGTTTTGCGCGAATTTGCCGTATCCGGCAAAATTGTATTTAACTTCCGATGCAAAGCGAGTTGCGATTGCAGCCTTTTGATAAGGTGATAAATCGTTCTTTGCAAAGGCACTTTGCAAAGGTATAATTACAAAGAAAAATGCGGCTAAGAAGCTCACAAGAATTTGTATTGGATGTTTACTCATACGTGTAATTTTTGATGCAAAATTACTACAATTCGCGTGCATGGCAAACTACAACACCTTACATTGGTAGATGTAAGGTGTTGATGATCAATGTTTATAATTTTTATTTTCTAACATCATCTAACAGCTGACCAATTTACTCAAAATATTGCATATATTCGTCTTTTCGAGGTGTCTCACTCTTTGAAGTAGCTGATTTCAGACGAGACTTATATACATATAAATTCCTTATTTCGGTATCGGTAAAAATGCTTATTGCCTGTAAAGAAAATCCACAGAACAGGTACAATGCAATTTTGTATTGTGCCGGAGACATTTTGGGGAAATCAGTCTTGAAATGTTCCATAAGATTGTTCTTGTACCCATTAACTATCTCCGTAAGCTCATCAATTGCTTCTTTAGTCCCGAAGTTAGACAAAGCACTCTTTACTTCTGAATATACTCTTTTTTGTTCCTGTCGAGTATCTTTACACTCAAAATAGGCCGAAGCGAGACCATCTATTAGATTAAATCGAGTTTTGAAAAGCTCGGAAATTCTTAAAGACATATCATTATTCCGACTGTCGCTTTTGAATAGATTGTCTTGAAGGCTTTCTATTTTAAGTATGTCGTTTTCATGTTCAAGCCGGAGCAGTCGATTTCGTTTTTTAAGGAAAACATATATCGCCACTGCCGCAAAGACAGTTAATAAAGTAATGAGTATGGCAACATATGCACGGTTGCGCGACTTTGAAGCCTCAAGCCATGCCTGTCGTGTGGCAGAATCATATTTTATATTCAAAGCGAGACTGGTTTCTTCAAGACGTCGTTCTTCACTTATTTTATTTGAGGCGATTGACCGCAAGCTATCAATTCTTTCAAGTTCCTGCTTGCGACCCATTTTTTCAAGGATGGCATATTCAACGTTGCGGCAAAGATATTCATCTGAATTATTGTGAGGCAGTGCATTTGCTTGTTGAATCAACATATATGCACTGTCAAGTTCATTTATGTGCCAATAAGCACGCGCCCAGTGAGCGAGAGTATTGGCTGAAATATCAGTGCCATCATATATTGAATGCCATATCTCAATTGCTTTTGCCGACTGACCGTCTTCATCATAATTTCGCGCTAATTGGTCAAGAAAATATATCTTGTAGCTATCATGGGAATTAGCCATAACCTCGGGTTGCATCGCAATCAGAGAATCAAGAGCTGTTTTATAATCTCTATCTACACAGTAGGCTCCAACAATTGCCATACGTGCGTCTCTGATTTTCGATTGCCACTTTAAGTCTCTGAATATTTCAAGAGCTTTGTCAGCATAATACTTGCTGACTATTCCATTAAATCCTTGCTCATAGACTTTTGACAAGAAAAAATAGACTATTCCAAGATCCGGTTTATCGTCAGATTGAATTGCCAAAAATTCCGCGTCTTTAAGCAATTCGATACGTGCTATAGGATTACCTGAGCGGTGTGCTTCCGCTGATTTTACAATAAGCCACTTTATCTCATCACTATTTAATTTCCCGACAAAAAACTCGTCGCCTTCAGCTATACCGGCAGAGTCAATGGGGATTTGGTTACCATAAATAAGTTGAGTATATAGAAACAATAACTCTTGTCGTGCTATTTGGTTCTTCGACATGCGAGTGGGGTCCATCTGCGCCAGTAAGGAAACAGTGGAATCCGGGCGTTCGATAATCAATGATTCTGCCTCTGAAAGCTGTTTTTCTACATTAAAATTTGAGCATGCATAATGAATACACACAAAAGATATAATCAAAAGTATTTTTACAAATGAATAAAAATATTTTTGATACGGTAACAAGATGAGGTTTCTATTTTTTATACCTTTATATTTAGCACTCAAATAGCCGCAAACATTAGTCGGCTCACCCTTACGGCAAAGACACTCACCTTTTTTCAACGACACGAGTTTACCACGGCTTTCAATCAAGTCGTGCCAGAATTGAAGGTCAAGTCCTTCAAGATGTGTGTTGAAGTGTCGTTTCATGGCTGCAAAGTTACTAAAAATTTCTAAAATATGAAAGTCAGTCTCACTGTCTAACAGG
>CAMWLX010000361.1 GCA_947175225.1 uncultured Porphyromonadaceae bacterium | reverse complement strand
CTGTAATAGTTTTGAAATATTATGTTTAATCGTTTAAATGATTAATCATTTAAACGATTAAACAAAGAATATTACTTCTTGAGGCGAGCCTGAATTTCAGCGGTTTCCTTTTCGTAGCCGGGTTTGCCGAGAAGAGCGAACATATTCTTCTTGTAGGCTTCTACGCCGGGCTGGTTAAACGGATTTACTCCGAGCATGTAGCCGGAGATGCCACAGGCTTTCTCAAAGAAATAGATGAGGGCACCGAGAGTATACTCGTCGAGCTTGTTGATTTCGATCTTGATGTTTGGCACTCCACCATCAACGTGAGCGAGCATGGTGCCGAGTTCTGCCATCTTGTTGACATCATCGATCTTCTTGCCGCCGAGGAAGTTCAGACCGTCGAGGTTCTGGTCGTCGGTAGGAATATACTTATGCAAAAGGGGCTCTTTTACAGAGATGACGGTCTCGAAAATGGTGCGTTCGCCATCCTGGATCCACTGGCCCATTGAATGAAGGTCAGTAGTGAAGTCTACAGCTGCCGGGAATATGCCCTTGCCGTCCTTGCCTTCGCTTTCACCATAGAGTTGTTTCCACCACTCTGCGAAATAATGAAGTTTCGGGTTGAAGTTAGCGAGAATTTCGATCTTCTTTCCACTCTGATAGAGGGCGTTGCGGACGCGGGCGTATGTTTCGGCGATATTGTCGCCACCGGGTTCGGTGGTATCTTTTTCCATCTCTGCTGCGCCGGCAACGAGTTTTGTGATATCGAAGCCTGCAACTGCAATAGGCAAAAGACCTACCGGAGTAAGAACTGAGAAACGACCACCTACGTTGTCAGGAATTACGTAAGTTTCATAGCCTTCCTGAGTGGCGAGAGTGCGGAGAGCGCCTTTCTTTTCGTCTGTGATTGCAACGATAAGGTCTTTAGCAGCATCCTTTCCGATTTGCTCCTCGAGTTGAGCCTTAAGGAGACGGAAAGCAATTGCCGGCTCGGTAGTAGTGCCCGACTTGGAGATCACCACTATGCCAAATTTCTTGTCTTTAAGGAAGTCCTGCAGTTCTGCTGTATATTCCTCACCTATATTCTGACCGGCGTAGAGCACTTTAGCGTGCTTAGGCTCCGGATTGTGGATGAAATCAGCGAAGTTGTTGCTCAAGGCGCTGATCACTGCTTTTGCACCCAGGTAGCTGCCGCCAATGCCTATGCAAACTACATAGTCGCATTTTTCTTTAAGGCGGTCGGCTGTTGCATTGATTTTATTGAGGAGTTCCTGATCGGTCTCAGAAGGAAGCTTCACCCATCCGAGGAAGTCGTTGCCGGCTGCACGGCCGGTGTTTACGTCAATGATGGCCTCGTTGGCGGCTCCTGCATTGGCATTGAATTCTTTTTCAGCAAAATATACTGCATGCTGAATATCTAAACTTACTGCTTTCATAGTTTTTTATAATTTTGGGTTGATTTTTATTGTATTAAGGGCTTTAGGGGCTCTAAGGTCTTTAAGGTCCTTAAGGTCTTTAGTGGCTTCGGGCTATGAGAAAGAATCAGCCAGCTCTTTCATGGCTCTGCGGACATTGACACCTTCATACAGCACTGCATGGACCATGTCGAGAATCGGCATCTCCACCTGAAGGTCGGGGCGCTCGTTGATGTCGTACATGCATTTGGTGCCGTAGTAGCCTTCCGCTACCATGCTCATCTCCATCTTCGCCACCTTCACGCTATAGCCCTTGCCGAGCATCGAGCCGAAATTATGATTTCGCGAGAACTTACTGTAGGCGGTGACAAGCAAATCGCCGAGGTAAGCGGAGCGGTCGATGTCGCGTGGCATTGGGGCAATAGTGTCGACAAACCTCCGCATCTCTCTTGTGGCATTGCTGACGAGCATTGCCATGAAGTTGTCGCCGGCCTTCATGCCGTTGACCATGCCGGCAGCTATGGCATAGACGTTCTTGAGTACGGCTGCATATTCGATGCCGTCTACATCGTCGGAGATGATGGTCTTCATCTTGGCAGATGCGAGCCGCGATGCAAACTGACGTGCCTTGTCGGTGTCGAGGCAACCAATGGTCAGGTAGCTAAGGCGTTCGAGGGCGACTTCCTCGGCATGGCAGGGACCTCCGATGACGAGCATATTGCCGCGTGGCACTCCGTAGACCTGTTCGAAATAATCTGTGATGATCATATTGCGGTCTGGGACAATACCTTTGACTGCAGATACTATATTCTTGGCTTTAAGGTCGATAGTGAGTTTGCTTATTTCCGGCAGGAAGTAGGGCGAGGGCATTGCCACTACGAGAGTATCGGCACCTCCCCCCACCTCATTTATGTCGGCAGAGAAGTCGATGCGGTCGGTATCGAAACTTACGTCGGTCAAGTAGGAGGGGTTGTGCCCATATTTCTTGAACTCCTCAATCTTGTCTTCGCTTCGGAAATACCAGCCTATGCGGTCGCAGTTTTTGAGCAGAAGTTTGGCAAGTGCGGTTGCCCAACTTCCGCTTCCAAGAACGGCTACTTTCGATATTTTGTCAGCATTTTCCATGATTATTTACCTTCCTCTTTTTCCTCTTCTGCTTCAGCTTTCATCTGCTTCTTTTCCGGACGCATCTGCGGGAAGAAAAGGACTTCTTGAATAGCGGTCTGCCCGGTCATAAGCATTGTCAAGCGGTCCATGCCGATACCGAGGCCGGATGTAGGAGGCATGCCATATTCAAGGGCACGGATGAAGTCATGGTCTATGATCATAGCCTCATCGTCTCCCTTGTCGGCAAGGTTCATCTGGTCTACGAAACGTTCGTATTGGTCGATCGGGTCGTTGAGCTCGGAATAAGCGTTGCAGAGTTCCTTGCCGTTGACCATAAGTTCGAAGCGCTCCGTGAGTTCGGGGTTATCGCGGTGCTTCTTGGTGAGCGGTGACATCTCGATGGGATAGTCGGTGATGAAAGTAGGCTGGATGTAAGTGCCTTCGCATTTCTCGCCGAAGATTTCGTCGATGAGTTTGCCTTTGCCCCAGCTTGGATCAACCTCGATATTTTCCTGCTTGCAGAATGCGCGGAGTTCTTCTTCGGTCTTGCCGGTGATGTCGAAACCTGTATGCTCTTTGATGGCATCGGTCATCGTCACGCGGCGGAACGGGGCTTTGAAAGACACGACATTGTCGCCGATCTGCACATCGGTGGTGCCGTTTACGTCAAGACAAATCTTTTCAAGCATGTTTTCCACAAACTTCATCATCCAGTTGTAGTCTTTATAAGCTACATACACCTCCATACAGGTAAATTCCGGATTGTGCGTGCGGTCCATACCCTCATTGCGGAAGTCCTTGGCAAACTCGTACACACCGTCGAATCCGCCTACGATAAGGCGTTTTAGATAAAGCTCGTTGGCAATGCGGAGATATAGAGGTATGTCAAGGGCGTTGTGGTGGGTGATGAATGGGCGTGCCGCAGCTCCTCCGGGGATGGACTGAAGAATAGGCGTTTCCACCTCCATCAGACCATGGTCGTTGAAGTATTGGCGCATGGAGTTGAAGATTTTATTACGCTTTAGGAAGATCTCCTTGATCCCGGGGTTTACTACAAGATCGACGTAGCGTTGACGGTAGCGTTGCTCAGGATCAGTGAAAGCATCGTATGCCTTGCCGTCTTTCATCTTTACCATCGGAAGTGGACGAAGACTCTTGCTGAGCACTGTAATTTCCTGTGCATGAACAGAAATTTCGCCGGTTTGGGTGCGGAATACGTATCCCTTTACGCCAATGAAGTCACCAATATCAAGGAGTTTCTTGAAGACTACGTTATACATGTCTTTATCTTCACCAGGGCAGAGATCATCGCGGCTTACATATACTTGAATGCGACCTTCAGCATCCTGAAGGCTTACGAATGAAGCCTTGCCCATGATGCGGCGGCTCATGATGCGTCCTGCCACGCAGACCTCGCGGCGTTCCGGATCGTCATCCTTGAAGTTTTTCTTGATTTCCTCGCTGTGACCTGTCACGACATATTCTGCTGCCGGGTACGGTTCGATTCCGCGGTCGCGGAGAGCTTGCATACTGTTGCGTCTTACGATTTCCTGTTCGCTCAGTTCCTGATTTGCCATTTTATATTTTGAGTTTTAGTTATTTAAGTTTAGAGGTTAAAAAGTTTAAGTGTTTATTTGATTGGGAGAAGAGAATGTCTGAGACATGAGAGACATTCTAATGGAC
>CAMWLX010000360.1 GCA_947175225.1 uncultured Porphyromonadaceae bacterium | reverse complement strand
TCCGCTCGAAAACCTGACGAAATATTAATAAAAAAATAAGTTTAAACAACTTCAAAATCTACTTTCTAAACGGAAATTGGTGATCAATTGCCGAATTTTAGATTTCGCCATGAGCTTGTGAGCTGTGGAGTAGTCGCGACGTTAGGGGTTTGCGGTTTTTTATTGACTGTGACGGAAGTCTTCTTTACGTTGTCGATGACGTAGTCGCTCAATTCTCCGAAAGTGACATTCCCGGACGTTTCCTGCAGTTTCTTCAGCAGCCAGTATGTGAATAGTCCATGGCTTTTTTCTTCGTATGGGAAAGCGGTTTCGTTGCCTTCGGCAGCGGCTAAAACAACCATGTTGCCTACCGGAGCAGCAGCTTTGGGCCTCAAGGCCACACCCATAGATTGTGGGATAAGCATACCATCTCCATGGTTGGTGCCGCTGAAGCAAGCATCAACCATTACAGTGACATTCTTTGCGCCTATATTGCCTAAATTGGCATATATCTTATCAAGAGGCATACAGATTGAAACTTGGCGAGGATCAATATCGACCGGAAGAATATATGATTTTTTGCCTTCGTCGTCAGGGAGACCATGACCCACATAATAAAATATGATATTGAAGTCACTCCCTTTATAAGCATCTCCAACGTCTTGAAGCATAGAAATGGCAGATGCCATCTGCCCGTAGGTGGCATTGATGAATGTCGCCACATTGTTTTCCGGAATTCCGAGCGTACGTGTCAGATATTGGGTCATAATGCGTCCGTCATTCTCGGCATGGCTTACTTTTGAAGCATGGGCATAGTCGCCATTGGCTATGACAACGGCAAAGGTCGGAATAGCAGTCGGGGTGCCTTCCGGGATATTGATATCAATATCCGGAGTGCTACCGGCTGATATTTTTACTGTTTCGGTCTGTATCCCTGCATTTCGGTTAGATGGACCACTTATAGTCGAACTCATTGCAAAGTTTTCATCAGCATCCGGATTTCGGTAAAGTTGGGCTACATCGATCGGCTTGAAATTATATTCGACATCAACTTGCGCATAAGTTGCATTCATATCGCTGTCATAAGAATATTCGCCAATTTTTACCGATTTCAATACAACATCTTCACCGTTGGGCACAAATGTGGCAATCGCTGTTTTCTTCCAGCGGTCCCAATCTTTCTTGAAATCAGGAGCGTCTTCAAGAGGAACGGGCAAAAGGAAATTTCCAAAATCGGATGTACATATAAGGAATGTCTCATTATCAGCATCATAGGGTCTTATTTCAAGATTTTGCGAGGCGAACTGCTCTGCTATGCTATAGCAAAATTTGTCAGCAAGAGCCTCATACGCTTTCTTGTATTCGGCACGCACGGCGTCAACCTTCTTTGAGTTTTCCGAGAAGATACTGTCTGCCATGGTGGTTATTTTTGCAGTACGAGTCGAATCATTGACACGTTCTTTCCATTTCGCAGTTGGCTCAAACTCGCCTTTCACTTGCCATATCCTTATTTCTTTTTCTATAAAGTTGCGAATTTCTTCTTCAGAAGGGAGACCCAAGCTTTTTGAAGCGAGATAATCGTTCCAATCACCCAAATTTGCGGCAATATAATTTTTGAGAGTTGAAGTTTCCTTAAGTCTCTTTCGGGCTTCTGCATAACGTTGCTCCTCTTCCTGCCGGGATTTCTCTGCCAAAAGCCTTTGCTCCTCTTCCTGTCGCTTATTTTCGGAATCAGTAGCAGTTGGAGACGTTTGTCCCTCTGTGGCGGTCATTGCAAGAGCTGCTTCTTTAAGATTTTCGAATTTCGGTTTTATGTTTGATACTGCAGCCATAGCGCTTTTCTTATCCTTATATTCAGTTGGCACTATGGGGCGTCCTTGCTTGTCGACAACGCCAAAGTGCTTTCCGATTTTTATATATGCATAACCTGTATTATCAAAATTCTCAACTTTATCATATATTACCGAAAGCACAACATTACCAAGAGTATCAACGAGACCATATTTACTTTCATATTTGACGATGGTAAGACCATTGTCTTGGAATGGTTCAATTTTATCGAAAATATCTTTCAAAACCCATTCCCTTTTATTATTAATGATGCCCCATTTAGATTCAATTTTTATGGCGGCAAGGCCAAATTCATTAAATGATTGGGCATCTTTCAAATAAGGTTCTATAAAATATTCACCTGAAGCGTATAAATAACCATATAATCCATCTTTCTTGACGAGAGCAATACGATTGGATGCGAAAGGGCTTATCTTTTCATAGATGGCATTAGAAATTCGATTCCCATATTTGTCAATTAAGCCATAGCGTATTACTGCGTTACCGTTTGCATCTCTTGAAGCTTTATACGTCTTAGGAAAATCATCAGGCTCCGCAGCCAGACAAATATGTATGGCGAACATTGTAAATATTGCAAGTAAAAGATATTTTAAAGTCTGATTCATCTTATTTTTATATTTAAGAAGTAAGGAGATTGGAATGTAGGAATAAATTGGTGGTCAATTGCCGAATTTTAGATTTCGCCATGAGCTTGTGAGCTGTGGAGTAGTCGCTACGTTAGGGGTTTGCGGTTTTTTATTGACTGTGACGGAAGTCTTCTTTACGTTGTCGATGACGTAGTCGCTCAATTCTCCGAAAGTGACATTCCCGGACGTTTCCTGCAGTTTCTTCAGCAGCCAGTATGTGAATAGTCCATGGCTTTTTTCTTCGTATGGGAAAGCGGTTTCGTTGCCTTCGGCAGCGGCTAAAACAACCATGTTGCCTACCGGAGCAGCAGCTTTGGGCCTCAAGGCCACACCCATAGATTGTGGGATAAGCATACCATCTCCATGGTTGGTGCCGCTGAAGCAAGCATCAACCATTACAGTGACATTCTTTGCGCCCATATTGCCTAAATCTGCATATATCTTTTCAAGAGGCATACAGATCGAAACTTGGCGAGGATCAATATCGACCGGAAGAATGTATGATTTTTTGCCTTCGTCGTCAGGGAGACCATGACCTACATAATAAAATATGATATTGAAGTCACTCCCTTGATAAGCATCTCCAACGTCTTGAAGCATAGAAATGGCAGACGCCATCTGCCCGTAGGTGGCATTGATGAATGTCGCCACATTATTTTCCGGAATTCCGAGCGTACGGGTCAGATATTGGGTCATAATGCGTCCGTCATTTTCGGCATGGCTTACCTCGGAAGCATGGGCATACTGGCCATTTGCTATTACAACTGCAAATGTAGGAGTCTCAGATGGTTTGCCTATAGGAATATTTATGTCCGTATCAGGAGTAGTGCCTGCAGATATTTTGACTTTTGTAGTCTGGAATCCTTTATTGTGAGTAGCAGCAGTGGAATTGCCTGAGTTCATAGCCAAATTGTCGCCTGCCTCTAAACGGTGGTTTAGCTGTGTTACGTCAACAGGCTTAAAGTTATAGTCAACATCTACTTGTGCGTAAGTAGCATCCATATCGCTATCATAAGAATATTTTCCTATTTTTACAGACTTCAGCACAACGTCTTCACCATTTGGCATGAACGTAGCAATTGCCGCAGACTTCCAAGTGTCCCATTCACTTTTGAATCCCGGAGCTTCCTCAAGCGGAACCGGCAAAAGGAAGTCTCCGAAATCAGTAGTGCTGATTAAGAATGTCTCGTTGTCTGCATCGTATGGCCTTATCTCAAGATTCTGGGAGGCGAATTGCTCAGCAATTCCGGCACAATATTTGTCGACAAGTTCTTCGTATTTTTTACGATATTCTGCACGAACAGCTTCCAGATTCTTAGAGTTTGCAGAGAAGATGCTGTCGGCAATGGCATTGATTTTGGCTGTTCGAGTGGTTTCGTTTACCCTTTCCTTCCATTTTGCGGTAGGCTCAAATTCACCTTTAATTTGCCATTTGCTTACCTCTTCTTCTATAAAGTTTTGTATTTCATCATCAGATGGAATATTTATGTTTTTGGATGCGAGATAGTCGTTCCAGTCGCCTAAATTTGCGGCAATATAATTATTGAGGGTTGGAGTTTCTTGAAGCCTTTTGCGAGCTTCTGCATAACGTTGCTCCTCTTTTTGCCGGGCTTTCTCTGCCAACAGCCTTTGCTCCTCTTCCTGTCGGGCTTTCTCTGCCTGAAGCCTTTCCTCCTCTTCCTGCCGGGCTTTCTCTGCCAACAGCCTTTGCTCCTCTTCCTGTCGGGCTTTCTCTG
>CAMWLX010000359.1 GCA_947175225.1 uncultured Porphyromonadaceae bacterium | reverse complement strand
CCCTATCCCCCTAAGCCCCAAATCCCACTCTTTTCCGTTCAATCCCTATTTGCTTATTCTCCATCTTAGCCTTAATCTCAAGATATTCCTTCAATTGGGGCTCTGTGACCGACGGAAGGGTTGCCTTTGCCACCATAAGCAGCCTTTCTTGTGTTATCTTTATGGGGTCTGTAAGTTCTTTGTCGAGTGTCTCCTCAAAGCACATCCTCGCAGTTTCTTCCACTATGTATGAGATGTCGCTGCAAGTAAACTGTTCTGTCACTGAAGCAAGTTGCCCACAATCGATTGTCTCATCTACCGGACGCCCCTCAAGAGAAAGCAGGAAGAGTTCTTTGCGTGCCTCGAAATCCGGAAGCGATATATATATCGACCTATCGATGCGCCCTTTTCTCATTACAGCCGGATCGATTTTATCGGGCCGGTTTGTTGTGCAAAGGCAGTATATCCCTCTTTCAGCACAGTTATTGAGTTGCGTCAATATTTCGTTGACTTCTGAAGCCTGGCTTTCGTTCATGTCGGCATTGCGTTTCGGGACCAATGCATCAAACTCATCGAATATGAGGATTATCGGGCCCTCTTTCTGCGCTTCGTCAAAGGTTTCTGCTATTTTTCCCTGAGCTCCATGGATATAGATCGATCCTAAATCAGACGGCTTGACGATTTTATATTTCAACCCGGATTCCTGGGCAGCCTTTTCAGCTATGTAGGTCTTGCCGCATCCTTGCGGTCCATAGAGTAGGGTGCAATTGCTTGGCTTGATTCCGTAGGCACTTGCTATTTGGGGATTCTTCACAATGCTGATGAAGTCACGCCTGAACAGCTTCTTCAACTCCTCCATTCCTGCCACAGAGTCAAATCCTTTTTTTGACGTTGGTGGCTCGTAGTCACGTGCTGTCATATCTCCGGTTGCTTCCTCTTTATTCAATTCTTCTTCTCTATTACCCACCGGCTTCTCTTGTCCACGATAGCACTTTGCTACAAAATCCATAAACCTTTCCATGGAGTTAAACCGTTCGGCTGGATAAATGGAGGTGGCCTTCTTCAATATAATCCTCAATGCCTTCGAAAGACTCCCCTCTCTATTCTCCCACATCGCATTGTGGATATCGACAACGGGGATTTTTTCCATATTGATTTCCGCATCCCCTAAATAAAAGCAATTTTCTCCACTTTCAATCTTTTCCGGATACCCGGTTGCGGCAACAAGCATTACCATTCCTAAAGAATAGATGTCGCTCTTTATGTTAAAGATTCCCTTCGATGCCTCCGGTGCCCGGAATCTCTTGTCAAGACATTTGATGTCGATAGGAGTTTTCCCTGCATAAGACTGCCCAATGTTGGAAAAGCCTATCAGATGTACGCTCGCAAGCTCATCATCTTCTATACTAACGAGGACATGCTCAGGGTTGATATTGTAGTGCCCTCCTCCTTCGGTGAAGGATACAATCTTTTCGATGACAGCTCCCACTTTTTTTCCAATTGCAGCGCAATCTTTTCCCTTTATGACTCCATTCTGATCGATTATCATCTGAAGGCTGGGTTCATCCACATACTCCTGAACTATCCATGCGTATACATGCCCGTTGTAGGCATCTACTCCATAATCAAGCACTTCTGCGATTCCTTCCAAATCTTTGTTCTCTCTCAGAAATCGGATTTCTGCTATGGAGTCTAATATCTCGTTTTTGGAGACACTGTCAAAAGCATATCTCTCACATCTGATGTCGAACAATGTCAACACTCCTATCTGACACTCACCATACCATATTTGATAGACCTCCCTTTCCCCATCATGATGGGTGCTGAGTTTTGTGATGACTTTGTAGCCTTTAAACTCTGATGATGCGCTTAATATTTGTTTCATCTCCATACTCCTCACTGTTTTAATGCAGGCAAAAGAAAAAATCTCGACCTTTCACAATGCAAAGATCGAGATTAATTTTTAATTGCTGAAATCCGGTTGGCGTGCCTTTTACGTCTTATCGTAATTCATTGATATGCTTTCTTATACTATTTCTATTTTCGCCAGATTTTGTGGAAGTGTTATTTTTTCCGGCGGCACTTGGAGATAACGCCCGAATCCAACCTTAAACGGAATACTGTTGACTTCATCCATCATCGACTCCAGCGTATTATGTATATCTTTTATGTATTCCCCATATCGGCCCTCACGCAGATTGCCGCTTTTAGTGGTACGGCTGACCATACCTTTGAATAAATCTTCGATTTTTTCATCATCCTCATAAATTAGAGTTTTATAGATAGTCTTAAACTTATCCTTCATCGTCTTTATTGAGAGATCAGTGACTTCCTCCTTACGATGGTAACGGTCTACCATATACATCACATATATGCAATATGATGGATTATGTTTGAAAAGGATAGGCCTCTCGTTACCCTTCAAATCCTTCAGAAATAGATAATAGTGGTAGTTACTCTTTTTTTTGATGGTTCTGCTGTACTTGGTATCCCACGGATGCAAAACGAGTTCATACTTAGTCACTCCCTGAAGCGACGTGTCGTAGGCATTTTTATATAAATTCCTATATCTCTTGCTCAGTTCCCTCAATAATGCGCGCATCTCTTCCGCACTATAGGATGCAAACGTATCGTCGACAATTGCTGCATACGCTGCATTGTCTTTCATAAAAGCCTCAGAAAGTCTTTCCGGCAAATTGGAAAAAGCTGTGGTCCTGTCTTTTGCAGTGATTTTGCCCTGTGCTTTATTCCCGATAGAAGACTGTGACGGGTAGCCTATAGCTGCTTCATAGTAGCAACCTCCCTCATCGTTCGCACAAACATCGTCAAAAGAGTCGAAACCGGGGCTTGGTAGAATACCGAATTCATCATAATATCCATAGTCCTCATCGTCTCCAAATACATCGTCTACTGCTTCCTTGAATCCTTCCGGATCTTTGATTGCAACCTTGATCAGCCCTTCCTCTATTAATTTGCGCGTCTCCGTTTCAGCCTCATTGATGACTGCCGAAATCGCCATATCGAGATCCTCTTCTTTATCATAAAGAGCTGTTATATAAAGTCGGCTTCCGCTTGCAATGTCTTCTATCCGACAAATTATATTCCATCCAAATTCCTCCTTGAAATCTTCAGGCGGTTGCTCTGCATGTAGAAAATAGGAGTTATAGGCGTTTGAGCCGTCAATTCCCCCTATGATTTCCATCTCAATCATATTGAGCTTTTGTTGCAGATCAGGACTATTGCCGACCACATGTATCGTCACCTCCGGTTGCGTATCAAATGGAATTCCTTCAATATTTGCCTGTATTCTTATGTCAAATAGTTCATTCATTGCGTTCGTCTTGTTGGCTGGTTTGATTTTTTTCTTGCTCCCTCCTATATTTCAAAATGGCCTGTTTCAGCAAATTGCTATCGGTAAGCTCCATTATGTCTATTTCCTTTTTAGGAGCCGGAGGAGGGGCAGTCGCATATTTATATAACGCTTCATTCAACTGTTTTGAATATTCACACAAAAATTTATTAATGCCCGTAAGCACTATTTCTGCCTTTGGCCGTATGCCACGCTTGAAGAGCCATTCCGAAAAGTCAAAACCGGCTTTCACTGCCTTGGCTCTGAATTTCCCGGCTGGATGAGTCGCCGAAGCACTCATATTGCCGACCGCATATTTATATTTTCCGGAAGCAATACTATTTGCAGAGCATCTCACCCCGACTATAAAGTCGCATGCCAATTCTACACTCCAACTTCTGTTGCGGCAAAAGTTGAATTTATATCTTGCAAGATACTGATGCGACAATTCATGAGTGATGAGAGCCTCGAATGCATCGACATTGTTGATTCCGATACTTTCAAGTTTGTTTAAGTCATATCTTATCTCACTTCCAAACTCCGTGTGGCTGGTAAATGAAATTTTAGCAAGGCAATCCGAGCTTTTCAAAATTGTAGGTATCGGAAGATCGAAAAAAACCGCAACCCTTTTGACCCTCTCCTCTATATCCTTTTCTGTGATCTGCTCCTTATCCTTAAACATCGCATTGAAGACATTTGCCTCATGCCTTCTCATCCGCTTATAGAAAGCCCGGGCCTGAGGACTGCTGATATAATCCATAGCCCGTTGATGCTCCCTCCTCTTATCCTCTTCTTCCTCCATCACATCTTTTAAATGAAGTTGTTTCGACTTATTTTTTTATTAAGATTTCGTCAGCTTTGCGAGCA
>CAMWLX010000358.1 GCA_947175225.1 uncultured Porphyromonadaceae bacterium | reverse complement strand
CCTCTTTAGAATCAAAAATTTTGTAATATAAAAAATATTCCGTAATTTTGTAGTTGCAAACAGCATCAATAAACAAAGTTCCTTATGGCGCACTTGAATTTTCTTGGAATGGGCGTGGCATTAGTCACTCCTTTTACTCAAAATAAAGAAATTGATTATCCAGCCCTCAGAAGGGTAATAGACCATGTCGTGGACAATGGCGCAGACTTTCTTGTAGCATTAGGCACAACCGGCGAAACCCCTACCCTTTCTTCTGATGAGAAGTTGGCACTAAAAGATTTTATAAAAGAAAATGCAGACAATCGCGTGCCTCTCGTGATTGGAGTAGGAGGAAATAATACGGCTGATGTTGTTGATCAGTTGAAAAAAGATGATTTCTCCGGTTACTCCGCAATATTATCGGTGGTGCCTCCTTATAATAAACCTTCACAAGAGGGCATTTACTGTCATTTCAAGGCAATAGCTGAAAACTCACCCCTTCCTGTGATACTTTATAATGTGCCGGGGCGCACAGGCGTCAACATGTCGGCAGACACTACTCTTCGTCTTGCCCGCGAAGTTCCGGGGATCATAGGAATAAAGGAAGCATCCGGCAATCTCCAACAGATACAGCGCCTCTTGCGTGAAAAGCCAGAAAAATTCACTGTCCTCAGCGGCGATGACGGCATGACTTACCCATTGATGACACTTGGAGCACAAGGTGTGATTTCAGTTCTCGGCAATGCCTATCCGAAGGATTTCTCTGAAATGGTGCATCTCTGTTTGGAAGGCAATTATATCGAGGCAGTAGACTATCATTTCAAGTATCGTGAGATCATGCGCCTTCTCTTTGCCGATGGCAATCCCGCCGGTGTGAAATGCGTGATGCACGACATGGGTCTCATCGAAAATGAACTAAGACTTCCGCTTGTGCCCGTCTGCGAACGCACAGCTGAAGAAATACTCCATTGGGTCAAAGAACTTAAATGATTGATAAAGCAACCATCCAAAAGATTACTGAGACAGCCGACATAGTGGAAGTCGTCAGTGACTATGTGCATCTCATAAAAAGAGGAAGAAATTATGTAGGACTGTGTCCTTTCCATAATGAGAAGACTCCATCCTTCTCAGTGAATACTGTCAGAAACTTCTGTTATTGTTTTTCATGCAAAAAAGGGGGCTCGCCCGTCAACTTCATTATGGAAAAGGAGGGCCTCTCCTACCATGATGCCCTGCTCCATCTTGCATCTAAATATAATATAAAGGTAGAGGAAAAGGAATTATCAGACGATGAGCGTCGCCAACTAAACGAAAGAGAGTCACTCCTTCTTGCCAATGAATGGGCTGCCCAAAAGATGGAAAAAGATCTTCGGGAAACAGAAGAAGGGCGATCCGTAGGGTTGCAATATCTTTATCAACGAGGTGTCACCGACGAAGCAATAAAAAAGTTTAGGCTCGGATATAATCTTGATAGCGGACATTCTCTCTCGGAGGCTGCAAAACTTGAGGGAATGGATGTGAAGAGCCTTTCTGCGGTCGGTGTGCTTGGGGAGTCACAGAAGATACCCGGGTCGTACTACGACAGATTTCGAGGGCGAGTCATATTCCCGGTATTGAATCCTTCCGGAAAGGTAGTGGCTCTCGGAGGTCGCGATCTTAAAGGGGGGATGGCAAAATACATCAACTCTCCGGAATCACCTATATATAAGAAAAGCAACGAACTTTACGGAATATATCAAGCTAAGAGTGAAATTGCCAAGCAAGACAATTGTTTCCTTGTAGAGGGATATATGGATGTAATCGGCATGTGGCAGTCTGGAATGGAAAATGTCGTGGCATCTTCCGGCACAGCACTTACTGACGGACAGATAGCCCTGATCCATCGCTTCACCAACAACATCACACTTATATATGATGGAGATGCTGCGGGAATTAAGGCTTCTTTGCGTGGCATCGACATGCTGCTCGCCCATAAGATGAACGTTAAAGTGCTCCTTCTTCCTGACGGTCATGATCCCGACTCTTTTGCACGCGAGCACACACCGGAACAATTCCGCGAATACGTCAAAAAACATGCCACTGATATAATCCGCTTCAAAGCCCAGGTGCTTCTTAAAGATGTAGGGAATGATCCTCAGAAAAGAGTTATGGCTATTGAAAGTGTAGTCAATTCGCTTGCCCATATTCCTGACAAGGTAAAGCGCAATGTCTACATTCAGGAATGCAGCCGCATTCTCGGAGTAAGGGAGGAAGTCATCGAAGGGGCTGTCGAAAAGTCAAGAGGAGATGTCGTAGAGCGTCAACGTCGTCAGCGTGAAGTCAACCAAGTTGACCTCATGGGCCAGAATGAAAATAATCCTCAGCCAGACTTGTCAAAGCAGCTGAGCACATCGAGAGGAAGGGAGATTGTAGAAATGTACCCTTATTATCCTTTCGAAAGGACCGTGGTGTTCCATTGTGTAAGATACGGCATCCTTGACTTCTGCGAAGTGGAATTTGATGATGGCTCGCATGATATGATCAATGTGGCCGAATTTGTCGCTGAAGAGTTGCAGGTAGACAGCATTTGGTTTACATTTCCAGCCTTTGCAAAGACTTTCAACCGTATACTTGACCTGAAAGAGGATTTTATTACGGAAAATGTAGCCTTCCTTGAGAATCTTGAAGAGAGAAAGAAAGAGATGCTAAAGAATGGATATGATGAAATTGCATCTAAAGATCTCAATATTGAGGAAATCAGGCGTGCAGAGCGACTTTTGGAGGAGAAGGTGAATGAGGAGTTGGCGAAGCTTCGTTTTGAATTTGCCAGATACTTTATAGAGCAAAAATTGTCGAGCCATCACGACGACGATGTAAGGAGGACTGTCAACGAAGCTATAAATGAGGAGCAGCCTCTTAGTAACATATATATCAGAAACAATCCTGTCAGCGAAAGAAAAATGGAACTTGACAGGATGAAGGTGCTTGTACCCCGTGGGGTGCTTGAATGGAAGAATGAAATGCTCAATCAGATGATTCGTGCTAAGATGAAGCAACTCGACAGCATGTTAGGTCGCTCCACTCAGGAAGAAGAACAGAAGATCCTCATGGAAACCCAGGCTCTTATGGAAAAACGAGGACAGCTTGGGAAAGTGATGGGAGACCGGACTATAGGGAAAAAAATCAAGTAAAAATGTAATTTTTCTTATACTTCTTGCGTCTAACCAAATAAACTATTATACAAAAATAATGAACATACTTGAAGTAGAAAACCTGACAAAATGTTTTGGCTCATTAAGGGCCCTTGACAATGTCAGCTTCGGCATACAGGAGGGTTCTATTTGCGGAATCCTCGGACCAAACGGCGCTGGAAAGACCACTCTCCTACGCATAATAAATGGTATACTTACCATTGACTCCGGAAGTGTAAAAATTCTTGGAGAGAATGCTTCTATAGATGCATCACGCAATATCGGGTATATGCCTGAAGAACGTGGACTTTACGACACAATGAGAATGTCTGACCAGATAATGTATTTCGGCCAGCTGAAAGGGGGCGATCCCAAGAGGCTGCGAGTCGTGATGAACGATTATCTTGAGATGTTTAATCTTAAAGGACAGGAACGACGTCGCCTAAAGGAGCTTTCTAAAGGGAATCAGCAGAAAGTGCAGATCATTTGCACCCTTGTCCATGAGCCCAAGCTTGTCATCCTTGACGAACCATTCAGTGGCTTCGATCCTCTGAATGGTCAGATTCTGCAACAAATCCTCGGGCAGTTGCAAGAAAAAGGGACTACCATTATACTGAGTTCCCACAATATGCCGGCAATCGAAGAAATGTGCAGCGACATTGTCCTTGTTGACCATGGTCATATTCTTGTAGCAGATTCCATGACGAATATAAAAGAAAATCACAAAGACAATACTTTGCTTCTCACTACATCCACAGAGTTGTCGCAACCGCTTCTGCTGGCCACAGGATCTGTGACAGAAATCAACAAGATTGATAATCTAAATTGGCGCAGAGGGTTCGCATATAAACTTAGGAGGAATCCGATGAGCAGCAACAATGATGTGCTCGATGCCGTGGCAATGCAAAGTCAGATTTTGCATTTCGAAGAAGCACTGCCCTCGCTTAAAGATATTTTTATTTCCTATACCTCGCAGGCTTCTGAGCAACCTATAACTGAAGTTGTTTAAACTTATTTACGAATTAAAAAATTTACAATGAAGAGTTAAACC
>CAMWLX010000357.1 GCA_947175225.1 uncultured Porphyromonadaceae bacterium | reverse complement strand
CTGTCACGTTGAAACTCTTTTTGCTTTTCGCCTTACCGATGGATGCCGAGAAGTTACCGAGTGTACCGGCCCGAACACCGTTCACCCGAAGCGCCACCGGAGCATCGGCATAGACAGTCTCGACACTCAGCATGGCTTTCCGCCAGTCTTTGTTGTCACTCTCCATAGCATCACCACGATTTCGGTTTAGGCTTGCGGCGATTGGAGGCGAGTATCGCCTCGTTCTCTTCCTCTGGGGTCATCGGCACCGAAGTACGCCGGTTACAGTCCAGCCACTTGTCAAGTTCATCCTTGTAGAGTACATACCGCTTGCCAGGCTTGGTAGCGGGAATCTCACCTTTGGCGAGTTTGTCATAAAGCGTCGCCTTCGGGATTTTTAGATACTCGGCCGCCTCGTCGACGCTCATTGGAATGTGGCGGTCAGGTATTGTTGGTTTCTCATTCCGGCGCATTTCGACAAGCATCTGTCGTATGTCACCTACCTCATTGAGCAGTCGGCTCATTGCTTTGGGGATGTCGTTGAATGACAGTCCCGGTTCCTGATTATTCATTTGCATAATTGTTTGATTTGTGAATTGTGCCGCAAATGAACCTTATGATGTGACAGTGATGCCTGTAACTCCGGATAACGCGAGAATAATGACGTTATAACCGGTCTATGCCGACAGACGCATACTCACAGAGCTGTCATCATCTTTGGGATAATGGAATTTCAGGCTTCCCGGAGCCGGCTCGTCAAGCGGTATCCTGTCTGCCGATGTGCGCTTTGTCATATTCTTGAGAGATGACAGCTCAACCTCGGCCAAAGATAGTGCGAACATACGCTTTACGAACTTAGCCCGGCACTCTCCGCTATAGCCGTTGTTCCGGCCGAGACGTACTCCGATATTCCAGATAAAATGACAGAGGTCATTTGTACTAAGACGGTCACGCAGACATATCTCTGACGGCTCATGTTGTGGATTGGAACACCAGCATCTGATTTCATCGCATAGACGTATCATATTCTTC
This sequence comes from uncultured Porphyromonadaceae bacterium, assembly GCA_947175225.1. Taxonomy (GTDB): domain Bacteria; phylum Bacteroidota; class Bacteroidia; order Bacteroidales; family Muribaculaceae; genus Lepagella. The sequence continues at coordinate 3,214 of CAMWLX010000357.1, read as the reverse complement.
TCGGATACGAACGGAGCCATAGTACGTCCTGCATACTCAATGATGTCCTCAATCAACTCTGTCCTTTCAGCCGTCTGGCGTTGTTCGTATTCAAGACAGATGGCATGGTAGTCCAGTTTGACAATCGGCAGAACCGATGGCTCGGCGACAAGGGCTTCTTCTGAAATTGAAACATCATCAGTTGACGATACCTCTTCAACAGATTCTTTGTCCTCTTTCGCAGGTTCTTCGTTTTCTTTCTTAGGCTCTGCTTCAATCGTCGCCCCTTCTCGCACCTGAGTTTCAGCAATACTGGGTGGTTCCGCGATGTCAACCGTTACCACCATCTTGTCCTTTTTGCCAAAGCAAAGCATCAGACTTTCGGGCAAGGAGATAAAAAGGATATAGTAACTGAGCCAAAGGAGCAGATTGCATCCGAGGAATGTACCGGTGCGCATCATGCCGTCCCCTCCGAAATCGGTACCTACCTTTATGGAAGTCATAAGAGATACCGCGAGAATGGCGATGCCGGGAAGCCCGTAGAACAGGCTGGCATCTAAAAATGTGTCGTAATTTGTTTGTCTGTTGTTCATTGTTATTTGATTTATGATGCGCAAAAGTATCTCAATATTTGCGGTCATTCCTAATTGTTGGCTGTCAGTAGGCTAAGTATTATGGATTTTTATAATCATACTCCATTTTCATACTCGCAATCATACTCGCAACATCCATTAGACCCTCAAAACAGATAATAGGGGTATTAAAAAAGCGAGGAACAAATACCCTCGCTTTAGTATCTACCAAAGATTACTTTAGCACTATCTTACTATCACTTTACTATGCGCCCATATATACCCTCCACTTAAAGTAAAGTGCTTTAATCACCCGTCGGCTTCAATGTAATTCGGTTTGCAGACAGACGTTTCTGCTCATCCGCCATAGCAGCGTAGATCTGAGTTGTCTCCACGTTTTTATGGGCAAGCATCTTTTGTACCACATAGATACTTGTGCCGGCCTCCACCTGCAAAGACCCGAAGGTGTGTCGCGTGCAATGGAAACTTATATGTTTGGTGATACCGGCATCTTTAAGCCACCGGCGCATGGGAGCCTGTGTCATGAAGTCCTGAAAACCGACGAACACCTTTCCCGTACCCCTCGGTCCTATAAGTTCCATTGCCTCATCGCTGATCGGGTTGTTCACAAGGTCTTTGGTCTTCTGCATACGGATTGTGACATACATACCTCCGTCACCATAGGGCTGGATGTTCTCCCATGTCAGATTCTTTATGTCGCTCTTGCGTAATCCGGTAAGACAAGCGAACAGGAAAGCCCTCTTTAGAACCGGTATCTCGCAGGGTGTCTGCGCCAGTTTCACCAGCTCCTGCTGAGAAAGATGTTCCTTGACGGTAGGGATGGTGTCTATGCGGTCGAGAAAGCCGTTGGGGTTCTCCTTGATTTTCCGGTCGCGGTAGGCGGTGTGCAGACAGGCTCTGAACGTAGACCAGTAACCGGCTACGGAGTTTATATGAAGCTGACGCCCGGTGTGTCTGTACTGACGGGCGTTGAGCAGATATTCCATGAACCGGCGGCACAGGTCTACGTTAATCTCGCCAAAAGAGCACTTACCTCCCGAGAACCTCTCGAAGTGCTTATAGACGTGCTCCCATTTGGTGTTCTTTTTTGTGGCGAGATCTTTGAACCATGCAAGGAAATCGCCCTTTTCCTTCTCTTTGTCGAAGAAGTCATACCGCTCGTTGACGATACTTTCATAGCGTCGGCACCGCAGCGCCTCGGCTTTCTCGGTCAGGCGGTCATTGTATTCGCGTTCCTTTTTGTTTTTGGGTTTTGCATAGATATAGATGCCCAGCGATTCATGGCGCATCACTTTCATAGTTGCCGCGTCACGGTATCCGGGATAATAGTCCAGATAAAACGACAGCATTTTCCCATTCTTGATAGGGCGGGTCCGCAGCGTTACGGTCTTACAGATGTTTGACATATTGTTTATATTTTTAGAGTTTGTATTTCGGGTTGATTGTCATTATTGCCGGTTGTTACGACAGCGCAAAGGAACGGTATGATATAACGATTACAACTGTAGCAAAGCTATAATCAGGGAATAATTGCACTATAACCGGGTTTGCCATAGTTTTATAATCTGGATGCCGCTCTTTCTGCCATCACATGCTCCACATCCTCACGAAGAAGCAGGTTGCGGACACCGACTTTCACCTTACGGATGCCCTTCACCTTGACTATATGATGCAGGTTGGCTTTTGACAGACCGTACTTCTCCGCGGTCTCCTCAACAGTGCAGTAACGGTCGTCCGATACAAGATCCGGACGGCGTAGCTCTTCTAAATGGCTTTTGGAATAGTATGCGACACCATTTTCTTTTTTTGTAGGTATATTGTGACGATAAGCGTATGCCCTTATTGCCGAAGCTTTCATCCCGAATTGTTGCTCGACCTCGGCAGTCGTGAGCCACTCGGTGATGTGTGAGGTATCGACTGCGATGCCAAAGTGGGCGTCGACGTCAGGTCGGTTGAAATAGATCCGTCCGGCGATTTTACAGGTACGGATACGGTAACGCTTGGCGCAGGTATAGAGCCAACCCTGACCGATCTTGAATTTCGCCATTACTTCTTCGGAGGTATAATACTCCATAGGTGTGTTGTCGGTCGCTGCCTCCTTACGGGGCTTGGATGTGGTCTTGGACGGTCGTGTCACAGGCAACACTCGCTCGTATGGGCATTGCATCAACAGAGCTTCTATGTCTACCCGACGAATGAGCGACATGCGGGCGCTTAACCTCGATGCCCTGAGCCGTCCCTGAGCAACGAGCTTATAAACGTACTGCCGGGTACACCCCATAAGTAGAGCTGCCTTCGAAAAAGAAAGGTATTCCTGATTTTGAAGATCTATAAGCGGTTCGACCGCATTGATGAAATCGTTGCGACGCTTCTTGCGGTTCTGCTTGGCTTGCTCGGCACACTGCTCCGAGCAATAGCGCTGATTGCCGCTTCTGACGGTAAATACTGTACCGCAGTTTTCACATTTTCGTTGTGTTCTCATACACGCATATTTTTGAGCTTTTTCTATCAGATACGTGTATCCCTTCCGCGTGTAAACCAAAGTCAACCGTTGACAACCCATGTCAACCCGTCGCACGAAATTACGGTTCTGAAACCTCATTTACCGCCGCTGACAACAGTTGTAAACCATCGTAAACCGA
>CAMWLX010000356.1 GCA_947175225.1 uncultured Porphyromonadaceae bacterium | reverse complement strand
AATACAATCAATAGATTATGCTACCTCGATCTTCTTGTAGCGCGGAACGAGGAGCTTCATGATACACCAACCAACGAGGTAGGCCACACCACAGATACAGAATACTACAAAGTATCCGGCCGGTTTGCCGGTGAAGCTGAAGAGCGACATCTGTGTTTCAGCAGCATAGTCGAAAAGGATACCGGAGAAGAAGTTGATAAGGAACGATCCGCATCCACCAGCCATGCCGCCGATACCGATGATGGTAGCGATTGTGCTCTTAGGGAACATATCGCCTACTACTGAATAGATGTTGGCACTCCATGATTGGTGGGCTGCACCTGCAATGCCGATGATGATGATCGGCATCCACTGAGACACTGAGCTGAGTGGCTGAGCAAGCAGTGCGAGCAGTGGGAAGAGAGCGAAGATGAACATTGCCCTCATGCGCGCAGCATAAGGATTGACTGTGATGCCTTTCTTTGCTGCATTGTCAATGAAGATAGAAGGGAGTTTGCCACCATAGATAGAGAGCATCGTGATAAGGTAGAGCACGAAGATCATCATCATGCCTTCACCTGATGAAGTAGAAAGATGGAATACATCGGTGATGTAGGCAGGAGTCCAGAATAGGAAAAACCACCAAACGCCGTCGGTCAGGAACTTGCCGAAGAATACTGCCCAAGTCTGAGGATATTTGAAGCACTGCCAGAAAGGAATAGTAGCTGTTTCGCTGTCTTCAATCTCAGCTTTTTCCTTAGCTGTCTCATTAGGGGTGTCATTATCTTGCTCGATATATGCGAGCTCGGCTTCATTAACGCGCGGATTCTGTGCTGGTTCTTTATAAAGGAAGACCCAGAAGCCCATCCAGACGAAACCGAGAGCACCGATTACGATGAATGCCATTTCCCAACCGTTGCCCCAGCCTATGCTTTGGAAAAATTTTGCAAGAGGGCCGATGGAGAAAGGTGCTACAAGAGCGCCTACAGCAGAACCGGCATTGAAGATAGAAGTAGCGTATGCGCGGTCGCGTTTCGGGAAATATTCAGCTGTCACCTTGATAGCTGCCGGGAAGTTTCCTGCCTCACCAAGTGCCAGAACCGTACGGGCAGCCAGGAAGAACCAGACAGATACCGTAGCTATGAGCATTGCGATGTCGCCCGATGCTTCGACGAGTGCATGAGCACTCTTCATGTCGATACCCTTGAAAACGCTTAAGTATCCTTCTGTAGCTACTCCACAAAGAGCATGCGCACATGCACCGGCTGACCACACTCCAATAGCCCAAAGATAACCTTTCTTTGTACCCATCCAGTCGATGAAGCGGCCGGCTATAAGGTTAGCTACAGCATACACGATTGAGAATACGGCTGTGATCAGGCCGTAGTTCGCATCAGTCCAGTGGAATTCAGGAGAAATAAACTCCTTCCAAGTTAGAGACAGCACCTGACGGTCCATATAGTTGACCGTCGTGGCAAGGAAGAGCAGCAGACAGATCGTCCAGCGGAAGTTGGTCATCTTCTGGTTGGCTGCTGCCAATGGTGATTGATTTGCCATGATCAGAACTTGAAGTAGTTTTTAGCGTTGTTATAGCAAATATCTTCAATCATCTGATTGACGCGCTTCTCTTCATAACCGGTGTAGGGGAGTTCGCCGTTTTCAATGTCGTTGCCTACGAGGTTGCAGAGAGTCCGACGGAAATATTCATGGCGAGGATATGAGAGGAACGAACGGCTATCGGTCAGCATACCTACGAAGCGGCTGAGAAGACCGAGAAGAGACAGAGCATTCATCTGCTTCTGCATGCCATCTTTCTGATCAAGGAACCACCATCCCGAGCCAAGCTGAATCTTTCCTGCTATGCTGCCGTCCTGGAAGTTGCCAAGCATAGTAGCCATCACTTCATTGGCGCATGGGTTAAGATTGTAGATGATAGTCTTTGTTAGCTTGCCGTTGCTGTTGAGTTTATCGAGATATTTAGCACATTTCTTAGCCGTGTTGAATTCGCCGATTGAATCAAAACCTGTGTCAGGACCGAGAAGCTTGAACATCTTGGTGTTATTGTCGCGTATAGCGCCATAGTGGAATTGCTGAGTCCAACCGCTGTTATAGTCCATTTCACCGAAGACAATCATCATTGCGCTCTTAAACTTATCCACTTCTTCCTGAGTAAGTTCACCGCCGTTTATCACTTTAGCGAATATGGCGTCGATTTCTGGCTGAGTGTAGTCTTCAGCGTAGAATTCTTCGATACCATGGTCAGACAGGCGGCATCCCATTTCTTCGAAGAAATCATGACGCTTCTGGAGTGCATCCACAAGATCATTGAAAGTGCGGATTTCCATGCCCGCTGCCTCTCCGAGTTTTGCAATATATTCGCGATATTCAGCCGGTTTGTCGACTGCCATAGCCTTGTCAGGACGCCAAGTAGGGAGCATCTTGATTTCAAAGCCGGAATCTTTTACCTGCTTATGGTATTCAAGAGAGTCAGCCGGATCATCAGTTGTGCAGACAGTCTCCACATTGTAGCGACGCATAAGGCCGCGTGCTGTCATATTAGGATCGTTGCGGAGCTTGTCGTTGCATTCGTCGAAGATCTCTTTTGCTGTCTCAGGATTTAGAAGCTTATCGATGCCAAAAGCGGTCTTAAGCTCAAGGTGAGTCCAATGGTAGAGAGGGTTGCGGAAAGTATATGGCACTGTCTCTGCCCATTTCTGGAATTTTTCCCAATCCGTAGTGTCTTTTCCTGTGCAGTATCTTTCGTCGACTCCGTTGCTTCGCATCGCACGCCATTTGTAATGGTCGCCCCCGAGCCAAAGCTCAGTGATCGAAGAGAACTTGTGGTCGTCTGCCACCATCTTAGGAATCAGATGGCAGTGATAATCGATGATGGGCATTTTAGCCGCATGCTCGTGATAGAGCTTCTGCGCAGTCTCTGTCTGCAGCAGAAAGTTTTCGTCCATGAAGGGTTTCATAAATATGTATCAGTTTAGATGCAATGCATAATTCATAATGCATAGTGCATAATTAATATTTCGAAAACTCAAACGTTAATGCATCTAATTTCAATGTTGTCATTTTAATATATAACATTCTTACCGGTGACGCTATAATTCATAATTAAGCATTATGAATTAAGCATTATGCATTAATCAGAGGGTCACACCGTTTTTAAAGATCGCAATTTCGTGGATTCCGGCCTTTTCAGAATGCACTTTCTTTCCGCTTGCCACGTCAAGTACGAAGTCTGCGAATTTCTTTGCCACTTCTTTCATATCAGCATCTTCTACAAGCACTCCGGCATTGAAGTCGATCCAATCCGGTTTTCTCTTAGCAAGATTGCTATTGGTAGAAATCTTGGCAGTCGGTACGAAGGTTCCGAATGGAGTTCCACGTCCCGTCGTGAAAAGCACTATCTGGCATCCTGAAGCTGCCAAAGCAGTGGAGGCCACGAGATCATTGCCCGGAGCAGAAAGAAGGTTAAGTCCATGGTTGTGTATGCGTTCTCCATAGGCAAGAACTCCTTTCACTTCACTTTTGCCGCTCTTTTGGGTGCAGCCGAGAGCTTTCTCTTCAAGAGTGGAGATTCCGCCTGCCTTGTTTCCGGGAGAAGGATTTTCTCCTACCGGTTCGCCATGGCTGAGGAAATATTCCTTAAAGTCGTTGATAAGAGTTATTGTCTCGCCAAGCAGTTGGTCGTCGGCACATCTTTGCATGAGAATTGTTTCCGCTCCAAACATTTCCGGGACTTCGGTAAGCACTGTGGTGCCACCCTGGCAGTCGCAAAGGAAATCAGAGAATTCTCCGAGCAGCGGATTGGCTGTGATGCCTGAAAAACCATCACTGCCTCCGCACTTTAGTCCTATTCTGAGTTTGGAAGCAGGGAGGGTAGTGCGCTTGTCCTCTTTGGCTTTTTCATATAAGGAGCGCAGGATATTGAGTCCATATTCCACTTCATCTCCTTCTATTTCCTGACAGACCATAAATTTTACGCGATCTTTGTCATAGTCACCACAGAATTTTTCGAATACCTTTGGCTGATTGTTTTCGCAGCCAAGACCCACTACCAGAATGCCTCCCGCATTAGGATGAAGCACCATGTCGCGGAGAATCTTTTTGGTGTTTTCATGGTCATCGCCAAGCTGTGAACAACCATAATTATGCGGGAATGAGAAAATTCCATCTACTCCTTCCGCTCCTGTTTCTGCATTCAATTTGTCGACAATCTGCTTTGCTATGCCATTGACACATCCTACTGT
>CAMWLX010000355.1 GCA_947175225.1 uncultured Porphyromonadaceae bacterium | reverse complement strand
ATAAGAAATATTTTTAACAGCACTGCAAGTGAAGTATCAATACTTGCAATAATTTGTTGCTTGATCTCAATGAGTCTTTCAATTGAGTCCTATAGCAAATGGAACATCATTACTGTAGTATCAACCATAATTGGAGCCCTCGTCTTATTATGGTTATTGGTGTGGGCAACAGTAATGTTGTATTCTAAGAAAGAGGACAGAGAAATGCCAATAAAACCTCGTTTAATTTTCGAATCCATTAGCAGGTTATTGTTTCTTTATTGGTTGTATATAACCGTTGGTCTGATAGCGGCGATCATTTGGGGTGTGTTAATACTTTGGGATGAAATCAGAAGTATTAAAGAAATGGCATAGTAACTGGTTGAGAAATTAGATGTATTAAGACAATTTAGTCGCGGTAGCTGATCGGTCGGAGTGAATACTTTGCGCGTTCAGGCGAAGTGATGGAATATGTTGGGTGGATTGTTTCGTTAGGCTTCACAAGGAAAGGGAATCACAACGTACATATTAGTTTTTCATGCACGGATGGAAGCTCTCGGTGCGAATATTGTGCCGGGGGCTTCCTGTATCTGTTGGCTTTAAATATTTGCTCGTATCTTCTTTCGGGAACGTCAGAATTATTGGCTTTTGAATCATCTTATGACGGAGACAAATGAGGGTATGAACTGAATACCCAGAACTGCAGCTATTCGGAAAAAGCTTGAAATTTGCATATCAGCTTTTCCTCTCTCTATTCTTGCAATATAAGTTTGTTCTCTCCCAATTCTTTCAGCGACTTCCTTTTGAGTAAGCTTTAATTCTTTTCTTCGATCGCGTAAAAGCGTACCATAATACCAAGCTATGGCCTTAGCATTAAATTCTTCTCGTTCAGGAGTTCCATCAGAACCGTATTTCTCATCAAGGAGTTGATTTGTAGTGGGAAGCTTAGCCAGTTTTTCCTCATCTAATTGTATCATTTCTGTAAATTATTAAGTATTGTTCTTGCTTTTTCTATTTGTTTTCTATAATCCTTCGATGATTTCTTAAGAAATCCGCTCAAAAGAATTATTCGTGTGATCAGAGTGCACATACCCCCACAGTTCATTCCTGTGGGATGGATCTTCCTCTGTCCAAGCTACCAGAGAACGGATGATAGGCATATTTATCCTCCCTGCAAGAATTGATTTGACATTCATCGTATTAGAGGAAGTTTAGAAGAGTAGTGACTTCTTCTTCGGTAGTAGACCAATCTGTCACGAAACGCACAACCGACTTTTTTTCTCCTCTCGGTCCCCACAATTCAAACCCGACATTTTCGCTGAGTCGATCTATCACACCATTGGGCAGGATGAAGAATTGCTGGTTGGTAAGCGAATCAATATACCGGCAATATCCTTTTACAATAAATCCATCCTTTAGCATCTCTGCAAGCCGATCGGCATGCCGCCCAATTCGATAATACAAATCATCTTTGAAAAGAGCGAGAAACTGTACTCCTAAGAGACATCCCTTTGCAAGCAACGCGCCATGAAGCTTCATCAGCGACATGAAGCGAGGAAGCATTGATTTTCAATAGCCCCGGCTTCATGGACATTTATATGGGCTGAATCACAGCAAAGCACACCGTCATTTCTCCACAGAAGCCTGTCTATTACCGTCTTGTTGGTCTGAGTGCCACCTTGAAGAAAAAATACCAAACCATCCTCCAGACCACAGGCCTTGAGAATGGAAGTACGTGCATCTGACGTATAGGAATCAAAACCATAGCCTACACTCTTAAGCATGTTAGTCTCAATCAAGGACCGGAGTACCTCGGGATGTGCTCCAGCCATATAATCTGAATTGAAAAAAATCATAGTCTTACAAAGATTTAGATTTTGCGTATGACTTTCGCCGGATTTCCTTCTTTGCTATCTCTATGCATTCATTGTAGCTGTCTTTTGGATAACCCTTTTCAGGCACTATCTCAAAAGTGTCGGCACCAGTCGCATCTGCAATCATATCCGCAATGATATGTATGGCACAAGAACAGATGCCGAGCATCGAGAAATAATGAAATTTAACTACGAATGATATAAGGAAATCAAGACAATCTGGGGCCACGCACCGAAACGGAACGCAATGTTCTCCCCTATTCCAGTGCTTACATAGAGATTTCGGTTTCCTTCCGTATAAAGTCCTCCCCATTCAGGATACGTCCATGCGGATGGAGACCATCCAAACAGCTTGAACTGCATGGCATGTGTGTGCCCGGCAAGCATAAGGTCGATATCAGACGTAGGGAGAACCTCCCTTCGCCAATGAGAGGGATCATGGGAAAGGAGTATCTTGAACTCATCCTCAGGAAGTCCCTGCGTGGCTTTCTTCAAGTCAGACCTGTCAATAAAGCCACGACTTCCGGCATTGTCGACGCCTACCAAGGCAATGCTGTCATTCCCACATACAATCTGTACGGATTCGTTTCGGAGTAACCTCCAACCGATTTCTTTCTCATGCCCGACTACTTTCGCAAGCTGTTTCACCGGAGTGTCTTCTCCGGAGTAACGGCGATACAGACAGTAATCATGATTGCCAAGTACGGAATATACACCATCCTTTGCACGGAGCCTTGAGAGTACTTCAGTGAACTCATCGATCTCACTCGAGGAAGTATTGACGAGGTCACCGGTGAATACGATCAGGTCTGGCTTCAAGGAATTAACCTTATCCACTATACGTTCGACGCATCCTGGAGCGGATGCGTACGTCCCAATATGGAAATCAGATAATTGTACTATCTTATAGTCATTGAAAGATTTCGGAATCCTGTCGGAAGAGACCGTAATGCGATCCACCGATACCTTTTTCCATCCGAACAATATCCCATACAGTGAAATACCGATCCATACTACAGAAAGCGACAAAGCAAAGACATTTACAATCCTCACCACTGACGGAAAAACAAGACCTACACCTTTTCCAATAAGTGACAACAGGGTGAAGAGCAATGTAGGAATCACTACACACAAGGTAAGCCAAAACAGAAAGTTTAGCATTCCCTGTTTTGTGTCCTTAACCATGAGTGTGAATGCGATTACTGCGACATAGGCGACAGACGGAACGAGTAGCATGCTCTTAATCCACCATGAATTCGAGCTCAAGACCCCGAATACTATATAACTGTCGCACAACAGCAAAACAAGAAGTATGACCAGAAATATCAGTACCATAACATTTGTCTTTTTATAGTAAACAAAAACCGAGGGCATGTTATTATCTCGTGCCAAAAGAATGCTTTCCTAAGGAATAACGGTCATCTTTCTTCGGTCAGATACTAAGTTGTTACAACCGGCAAGCTGAGAGATATTCATAACCTTATTTAATACTTCTTATTTTTCGACATCATATCTCGCCCATATGACTCCGTTGGGCATGGCTTGCACAGTCTTGAATCTGAGCGTGGCCGGCATATAGTCTTCACAGTCGCTGATTCCGTCGAAAAGGGCTGGCTGTCCGATTCTTCCGTCGATGCCGGGAGCTATCATCGCACTCAGTTCATCAATCAGTCCGGCTGCCAGAAACGCACCGTTGATCTTTCCTCCGCCTACAATGGCAAGTCGCTCTACTCCGAATTCCTCATGCAGTATCACCATAGCCATAGGAATGTCAACTCCATCCTTACCGACAGCTATATAAGAGATACCCTTGGCTGCCAGATACTCAAGATATTCTGGAGAGGCCTGTTCGCTTACTATACAGAGACGGTCGGTATTGTCGGTATCATCCCAAAGAAGCACACCTTTGGTATCGACTGAAATATCATATCCTTTCGCCTTGTTGGCTACATGCCATCTCAACTCGCCAACACCTCCAGGCTGAATAGGCTTGAACTCCTCGAATCCGCAATAGTGGATCTGGTAGGAATGCTTTCCCTCCACACGAGACGGACAGTCGAGAGAATTGAGTGCATCATAATACTCGTCACCACTAATCTTGTCTACCATATCGCATGCCACACGCCCGTCAATCGACTGCATCATGTGGCATATAATATAAGGTCTATTCATAATCTTATCAAACGTATCTTTAATCTACTCTGCAAAATTAATAAATACTCTTGAATAAAGGTAATTTCTCAACATAGAAATATATCTGCCAATCTACAGATAAGTACCTATAAAGTTGATTTTGACTGATAATCACTGAAGTAATGGCATTACCCTATCATTGATACACATCACAAATAAACTCTCATTGTCCACATAGTATCTTTTTTACAGTATTACTTT